>CAZAWG010000035.1:0-9844 GCA_964488785.1 uncultured Oscillospiraceae bacterium
GCCCGGCACACCGTGTCAGCTTTTTCAAAAAGTATTTTGCGAAAAAGGGACAGAGCCCATCATGAAAAGCAAACGCGCCATCGGGAACGAGGGCGAAGCCTTGGCTGCCGCGTATTACGAAAAAAACGGATACCGCATTTTATGCCGTAACTACAAGGGTACACACGGCGAGATCGACATCATCGCCGAGAAGGCTGCATATATTATTTTTGCCGAGGTCAAGCAGCGGCGTATCCTGTCGCAAAGACCTGCCGAAGCGGTGAATGCGGAAAAACTACAGCATATCGCCGAAGCAGCGCGTGAATTTTTATGTGAATATGCGGACAATGCCTATATCGCCTCGCTTCGTGTACGCTTTGATGTGGCAGAAGTGCTTTCGGTGGATGGAAAGCCCTGTACGGTCCATCTGGTGGAAAACATAGGCGGCTCCTGTACCGGGTAGTCGCAGACAAAAAGGAATTTTATGAATTATTTTGATCTTCATTGTGATACCGCGTATGAAATGTATACCCGGAAAGAGCCCTTGCGGCAAAATACGTTAGCGGTCGATTTAGAGGGCTATGAAACGTATGAGCATAAGGCGCAGGTGTTTGCCATATGGTCGGAAAACACACGTCCGGCAGATACGGTCTATCACGACTTTTTTGAGATTTTAGAGAACCTGAAGCAACAAATTGAAGAAAACGCGGACCGGGCGGTCTTATGCACCGACCGGGCGTGCCTTACAGACGGCGACACGCGGCTCAAGGTGATTCCGGCTGTCGAGGGCGCACGGATACTTAAAAACGATCTTGCACGGTTAGAGACTTTGCGCGAAAACGGTGTGCGCATTCTGACGCTTGCCTGGGAGGGCGAAAGCCCGGTGTGCGGAGCGTATGATACCGATACAGGACTGACTGAGTTTGGCTGTCGTGTGGTCGAGCGCTGCGAGGAGCTTGGCATTTTGGTGGATGTGTCACATTTGTCGGAAAAGGGCTTCTGGGAGGTCGCTAATGTAGCTAAAAAGCCGTTTTTAGCTACTCATTCCAATGCATGGGCGATATGCGACCATCCGCGAAATCTGTCGGATACACAAATACGCACAGTCGTTTCACAGCATGGTCTGATCGGCGCAAGCCTTGTGGGACGACATCTTTCCAAAGCACTCCAAGAGGGGCTTGCAGAAGAAGATGCCTTGGCAGGAAAAGAGGCGCTCAGCCGTCATCTGGTACACATGATCGAAAAGGCAGGCGCGAAAAATCTGTGCTTCGGCTGTGACTGGGATGGAACAGACCCCTTAGTGGGGCTTGAGCGTGTGGGGCAGCTTGCTTCCTTTGGAACGTATATGACCGAGCATGGTGCCCCACAGGAATTGGTCGAGGATCTGTTCTATGGAAACGCATACCGCTTTTTTGCGGAAAATCTATAGCGAAGGACAGCATAATAAAAGAAAAAATAACCAGGAAAAGGATGAAAAAATATGAAGTACTACAGCACCAGAAGCACCACAAAGGAAACCCCCAAGACCTCGGCTGAGGTCATCAAGCAGGGTCTTGCCGCCGATGGCGGTCTGTTCATGCCGGAAGCCATTCCGCAGATCACTCTCGATTTCATCGAAAAGCTCTGCCCGTTGTCCTATCCCGAACGCGCCGCAGAAATTCTTTCATTATTTTTGACCGATTATACATACGAGGAGCTTTTATCCTGTGCCAAGGCGGCTTATGAGGAAACCTTTGACGGATTTGCCGCACCGGTGAGTATGCTGGTGGGTGACGATCTGCGCGTGCTGGAATTATGGCACGGCCCCACCTGTGCCTTTAAGGATATGGCACTCCAGATCATGCCGCGCTTGTTGTCACTGGCACTCAAAAAGACCGGCGAAACGCGTACCGCACACATTCTGGTCGCTACCTCCGGCGATACCGGCAAGGCAGCGCTTGAGGGCTACAAAAACGTCGATCAGGTAAAGATCACCGTCTTTTATCCGGAGGATGGCGTCAGCCGTATGCAGAAGCTGCAAATGGCGACTCAGGAGGGCGAAAACGTCAAGGTATATGCCATTGACGGCAATTTTGACGATGCTCAGACCGGCGTGAAGAAGATCTTCGCCGATCCGGCTTTTAACGAGAAGCTGAATGCGGAAAATATGTTTTTATCCAGCGCCAACTCCATCAATTGGGGTCGTCTGGCACCTCAGATCGTTTATTATGTGTCGGCATACTGCGATCTCTTAAAGGAAAACGATATCACACTGGGCGAAACGGTGGATATCACCGTTCCGACCGGTAACTTCGGCAACATCTTTGCCGCCTATATCGCCAAAAAAATGGGACTTCCTGTGGGAATGCTGGTCTGCGCTTCCAATAAGAACAACATCCTGACCGATTTTCTGAATACCGGCGTATACGACCGCAACCGCACCTTCTACACCACCATGTCGCCCTCGATGGATATTCTCATTTCCTCCAACCTTGAGCGTCTGCTATATCTCATCGCCGGCCCTGAAAAGACCGCCGCGTATATGCGTTCGCTCTCCGAGAACGGCTGCTATACGGTAGAGCCGGAGGTGTTAGCTGCTATCCGTGAGAATTTCCGCGCCTACTATTGCGATGAGGAAAAGTGCGCCGCCACCATTCGTGGAATGTTCCGCAAATATTCGTATCTGCTCGACCCGCACACCTCGGTCGCCGTTTATGCCGCTGAGCGCTTCATCACCGATTATCAGACCGGCAACAAGAATATCGTTGCTTCTACGGCAAGTCCCTATAAGTTTGCCGCCGATGTGCTTGCTTCCTTAGGCGTTGAAACAGAGGGACTTGAGGATAAGGTCATTTTGGAAAAGCTCGCTGACCACAGTAAGACCGATATCCCGGAACCGCTTGCCGGACTGTTTGCAAAGCCTGTCCGCTTTACCGATAGCATCCAAAGGGATGTCGCTTCCATGGAAAAGGCAGTCCTGTCGCTCTAAGACCCTCCATTTTACCAGTTCATCAGACAAAAGAGGATATTATGTATACGAATCCACTTCTTTCGGAATATAAAGCCTTCTTAAAGGGAAAGACCGCATCGGTCATCGGTGTGGGCATCAGCAACATTCCGCTCATCGAGTTTCTTTGCCAAAACGGCGTACAGGTGACCGCACGCGATAAACGAACCTATGAGGCACTTTCCGGCGATAACCGGCTGGATATCGCCCATTTCGAGAGCCTTGGCGTGCGCTTTGTGACCGGGGCGGACTATCTTTCGGATATTCATGAGGACATCGTGTTCAAAAGCCCCGGTGTGCGCTTTGACAAGCCGGAGATATTAAAGGCAAAGGAAAACGGTTCGCTCATCACCAGCGAGATGGAAGCGTTTCTGTCGCTGTGCCCCGCCAAGATCATCGCCGTCACCGGCAGCAACGGAAAGACCACGACCACGACGTTAGTCGCTAAAATGTTGGAAAATGCCGGAAAGACCGTGTGGCTTGGCGGTAACATCGGACGCCCTCTTTTGTCGGATATTGAAAAGATAGGCCCGGAGGATTTTGTTGTGTTGGAGCTGTCCAGCTTCCAATTGCATACCATCAACCGTTTTGAGAATGCCGGACTGCCTTTTGCGCACATCACCTTCCCGGATGTGGGGATCCTCACCAATGTCTCCCCCAATCATTTGGACTGGCACACCGATATGGAGGAATATGCCGTCTCCAAACGTGCCATTTTCACCCATATGAAAAAGGATGGCGTGTTTGTCACCAACCGTGCAAGCGATGAATATGTGCTTCGCTTTGCGGGGGAAGCCGAAAAAGAGGGGCGCACCGTGCGCACCTTTTCTGCGCATGACGGCGTAACGACAGGCGGCGCGTGCATCGAGGAGGGCTATTTTACAATTGGTGGTAGAAAGCTGTTCCCTCTCTCCGAAATTCGTGTGCCGGGTCTACACAACGTGGAAAACTTTATGGCGGCTTCTCTTGCCGTCTGGGACTATGTGACCCCGGAAGCCATCTTAAAAACAGCGCAGACCTTTATGGGGGTAGCGCACCGCCTGGAGCTTGTGGCACAAAAGGATGGCGTTCGCTTCTACAATAGCTCGATCGATTCCTCCCCCTCGCGCACCGAAGCGGCTCTCAGCTGCTTTGGAAGGGAATACGACGGGCGCATTTGCTTGGTCTTGGGCGGCTACGACAAGCATATCCCGTTTGAGCCGCTGGCAAAGCCGGTCTGTGAGCACGCCTGCCGTGCGTTTATCACGGGGGCTACCGGGGATGCTATTGAAAAGGCTATCACCGAAAGTGAATATTTCGACAAAACCAAGGTCATGACGGTACGCTGTGCCGACTTCCGCGCGGCGGTACGCGCCGCGTGTGCGGCTGCTCTGCCGGGCGATGTGGTGCTATTGTCCCCGGCGTGTGCCTCATTTGATGAATTTCGCAATTTTGAAGAGCGCGGCGAAGCGTTCCGCGCACTCGTACAAAGCTTTATCGAAGCATAAAGGCAGGAGAATCTGCCAAAAGGAAGGGTAAGTGTATGGAGCTTCTTTCGATTTGTGAAGCCGCCAAAAAAGCGGCCTTTACGTTGGGCACGGCCGGTGCCAAAAGGGATACTGCGCTTATGTATATGAGCGAGCAATTGCTTGCTGATATGTCGTATATTTTAGCGGAAAATGCAAAGGATGTAGAAAATGCGCGTGCCAAAGGGCTGACAGAGGCCATGCTTGACCGGCTGACCTTAACAAAAGCGCGTATCGAAGCCATTGCCGGCGCCGTTTTAAAGGTGCGCGCTCTGCCCGATCCCTTGGGACAGGGGTCTGTGAACACCCGTCCCAACGGCTTGGAGATTCAAAAGGTTCGTGTGCCGCTTGGCGTAGTGGGCATCATTTACGAAGCCCGTCCGAATGTGACCGCCGATGCGGCAGCTTTATGCATCAAAAGCGGAAACGCTGTCATTCTTCGTGGCGGCAGCGAAGCGGTCTGCTCCAATTTAGCCATCGGAAAAAGCCTGCAAACAGCACTCACACGCGCCGGACTTCCGGCAAGCGGCGTGCAGGTGCTTTCCGATACCTCGCGCGAAACGGCGGCCAAATTCATGACCATGAACGGATACATCGATGTTCTCATTCCGCGCGGCGGCAAGGGACTTATCCAGAGCGTGGTCAAAAACGCCACCGTGCCGGTCATCGAAACGGGCGCCGGAAACTGTCATGTGTATGTGGACGAGGCAGCTGACCTTGCAATGGCACTCGATATTTTAGACAACGCCAAAACACAGCGTCCTTCGGTGTGCAATGCCGCCGAAAGCTTGCTTGTGCATCAGGCAGTCGCCGAACGCTTCTTACCAATGGTAAAGGAAAGACTGGGACAAAAGAACGTGGAGCTGCGCGGCTGTGAAACGACCTGTGCGCTGCTTCCGGGCACAAAGCCGGCGACCGACGAGGATTTCTACACGGAATACAACGACTATATCCTTTCGATCAAGGTCGTGCAGGATGTAAACGAGGCAATCACACACATCAATGAGCATGGCACACGTCACAGCGAAGCCATCGTGACCGAAAGCATGGCAAACGCCGCTCTTTTCACGACCGGTATCGATGCGGCGGCGGTGTATGTCAATGCTTCCACACGCTTTACGGATGGAGAAGAATTCGGCTTTGGCGCGGAGATCGGTATCTCCACACAAAAGCTTCATGTGCGCGGCCCGATGGGCTTGGAAGCACTCACTACTACAAAATATATCGTCCGCGGAGCCGGTCAGGTGCGTGGATAAAGCACTTTCAGAGCTTCGAAAGGCAGCCTTTTGCCGGGAGGAATTATGAAAAACGAGGATCTTGTATACGATGTGCGACCGATCTCGACCATCCGTGAGCTTGTCGAAACAAGCGCGGATGAGTTTGCCTATCGCACGGCCTTCCTTGTAAAAAAAGATGGAAAAATCCAGAATATCACCTATGCCGGGCTGATGAACGAGGTGAAAGCACTTGCGACCTATCTCAATGCCCATGGCTATAAAAATAAAAAAATTGCCGTTATCGGAAAGAATTCCTATTCCTGGGCGTTGACGTATCTGGCGGTCACGGTGGGCTGTGGTGTGATCGTTCCCATCGATAAGGATCTGAAGACCCCGGAGGTCGAGAATATCCTGCGCCTGTCGGGAGCGGCGGCGGTCGTATATGGAGCGGAGGTCGAAAAAACCATTTCTTCCATCGAGCTTGCGATAGAAAAGCTGTGTATGGCGGATATGGACGCCTTTCTTGCCGAAGGGGCGGCACTTCTCTTAGGCGGTGACAGCTCCTATGCAACACACACGGTCGATCCGTTTGCCCTGGGAGTGCTTCTCTATACCTCCGGCACCACCGGCGTGGCGAAAGGCGTTATGCTCAGCCAACATAATATTTGCTCGGATATCGTTGCTGTACTCAAGAAGGTCAAGATCACCCCGGAGGATCGTTCGCTGTCGGTGCTTCCACTGCATCACACCTATGAATCCATGGCCGGCTTTCTTTCCATGCTGTATGCCGGCGGCAGCATCGCCTATATGACCAGCTTAACACATTTGTTGGCGGATTTTCGCGAATATCAGCCAACCATTTTTATTGCTGTGCCCTTGCTATTAAAGACTGTCCATGCCGGTATCATCAAAAAGATCAAGGCCGTGCCGGGCGGCGGAGCGTATCTGGTGGTTGGAAAGGCGATCACCACGCTGTCCGGCTCGTTTTCCGACAAGGTGGCCGGAAAAATATTTTCAGGGGTGCATGAAGCCTTTGGCGGAAAGCTGCGCACCATCCTTTGCGGCGCGGCGGCACTCGACCCGGCGATCTTCCGCGATTTTCAGAAGCTCGGCTTCCATATGCTCTGCGGCTATGGCTTGACCGAAACCTCTCCCATCACCGTCATGCACAGCGATCATGTCGTAAAGCCCGGTACGGTGGGACTTCCCATCTGCGGCTCCAAAGCCAAGATCCTTTCCCCCAATGAGGAGGGCATCGGCGAGCTTGCCGTCAAGGGACCGCACGTCATGCTCGGTTATTACAACGACCCGGAAGCTACCGCGGAAGCCTTCGATGAGGACGGCTTCTTCCGCACAGGAGATCTTGCTAAGATCGATCCGCAAAGCGGACATTATGTCATCACCGGACGTATCAAAAACATGATCGTCATCGGTAATGGCAAAAAGGTGTTCCCGGAGGAGATCGAATATCTGCTCGAAAAATGCGATGGCGTGAAGGAATGCATGGCCTATGGACAGGTCAACGACGAAGGGTACACCGTTCCGGCGGTGAAGATATATCCCGATTTTGAGTATCTCAAAAAGCAGGCAGTCAACACCGATGACCCGAAGGTCTTAGAGGAATATTTCCGTATTTTGATCAAGGAAAAGGTCAATCGAAATTTGCCCGGCTATAAGGCGGTGCGCAAGATCACACTGCGCTTCCGCGAGTTCGATAAAACCACCACCAAAAAGATTCGCCGCAATTCAGCGGATAATTTAGAGGAATAAAAAGGAGCGATTTGTATGCACAACGCTTATGATGTAGCCGCCTATATCTGGCCGAGCTATACCGGCGACGAGCCGCGCACCCGCATTTTCTGGCCGGAGGGCTATGGCGAATGGCAAACTGTCAAGGCTATGAAGCCGTTTTATGAGGGACACACCTGGCCGCGCAAGCCCTTATGGGGCTACGTCAACGAGGCTGACCCCTATGTCATGCAAATGCAGATCGATGCCGCCGCCGACCATGGGGTCAACGTCTTTATCTACGACTGGTATTGGTTCGATAACCGTCCGTTTTTGGAGCAGTGCTTAGATAACGGCTATTTGAAAGCCAAAAACAACCACCGCGTGAAATTCTATATCATGTGGGCCAACCATACCGCTACCTCCATCTGGGACAAGCGCACCGCCGAAATGAATCTTCCCATCTGGGACGGTGCAGTGGACAGAGCGACCTTTGAAACGGTGGTCAAGCGCACCATCACAAAGTATTTTTCGCACCCGTCCTATTATAAGATCGATGGCAAGCCGGTGTATATGATCTACGATCTGAGCAACCTCATCCGGGGGCTGGGCGGTCTTGAAAACACAAAGCGTGCTTTGGACTATTTCCGCAATGAGACGATAAAGGCCGGTTTTCCGGGCTTGGAGCTTCAATTAACGCTGCGCGGCAAATATGCCATGAATGTCACCGGACTTGATCCGGTGTTTGAGGGCAATATGACCGAAGCCATCCATGCGCTTGCGTTTGACAGCGTGACACACTATCAGTTTGTCCACGTGACCGACATGGGACGAAGCTATCCGGAGATATTAGAATCCATGCGCCGGGAATGGGAATACATCGACAGCACCTTTACCATGCCCTATTATCCGCATATTTCGGTGGGCTGGGATGCCAATCCGCGCTATAATTCCAATCGTGGGAACGTTTGCCGCGACAACACGCCGGAAAACGTGAAAAAGGGCTTTGAAATGGCAAAGGCGTATATCGATTCACACAAAAACCTGAAAGCCCCGTTAGTCACGGTCAACAGCTGGAACGAATGGACCGAGACCAGCTATCTGGAACCGGATGATCTGTATGGCTATGGCTATCTGGAGGCCATCCGGGAGGTGTTCGGCATTTGAAAACCGAGGGACTGTCTGCGCGTGCGGTGGGCTTGACCTTTGCCGGCTGCTTTTTGGGCGTGGGCTGTATGTCCGGGCAGGAGGTATGGCAGTTTTTCGGGCGCTTTGGCGTGCCGGGCTGTGTTGGAATGCTGGCGGCGGTGACGGGACTGGTGCTTTTCAATCTGCTCATTATACGCCTTGTTTCGAAAAGCGCAGATGCGCGTATCGATCATATCGCGGTAAGCTCCGGAAACCGCGTGCTATGTACGCTTGTCGGTGTGCTGGAGGTGTTAGTGTTTTTTGGAACGTATGTTGTCACAGCCTCCGGTGCCGGGGCTTTGTTTGAGAGCCTTATCGGCGTTTCCGGTGCGCATTATATCGGTGCCGGACTGTTTTGCCTGATCCTTTCGTTTGTCGCTGTCAAGGGCATACGCGGCGTGGTGGGGCTGTTTTCGTATGCTGTGCCACCGCTGGTGCTTCTTGCCTTTTTGGTCAGCGTGATCACACTTTTTCGCACTGCGGACACCTTTTCCTTCACATTGCCGCCGGTCGAAAAACATCCGCTCATCCCCAATGCACCACTTGGAGCATTGACCTTTATGTCGTACAACCTGTTCTGCTCGATCGGCGTATTATGCCCGATCGGCTTGCAGGTGAAAAATAAGAAAGCCGCCATTGGCGGAACGGCTTTCGGAGGCTGTTTGTTACTTTTGGAAATGACCAGTGTGGTCTTTGCGCTGGTAGCCATGCCACAGGCGGCATCCTCCGAGCTTCCGATGTTAGCCGTTGCCGGAGAATTATCGCCGGTTTTAGGAAGCGTATATGCGTTTCTGCTGTTTTTTTCAATGGCAGGAGCATCGCTTGCGTGTTTAGTGCCCACCGTGACGTATCTGGCGGAGCATATTCCGTATGCCGAGCGGCATGGTGCAGTGACCATCTTTGCCGTCAGTGCGGCGGCGTTCGTGCTTAGCTGCTTTGGGTTTGCCGATCTGGTCGCGACGGTCTTTTCGTTTTTGGGGTATCTGGCATTGGTGCCGCTTTTCGGCATTCTGCGAAAGGGCTGGAAAAGCAGACAGAACGCTTAGAAATGTGTAATGCGGCGAAGCCATTTTCACGGTAAAGTTCAGACAAAAAGACAAAGAACCTGTCCGAGTGCCCTTTGTCCGTTTTGGCGGCAAAAACGCCACCGCCTCATAAATGGATAATGCAAAATTAGAAAGCTGTAATTCTGTCGTTAGCGCTGGAACGGCGATGCGATAAATCGTCAAAAATACAAAAAC
>CAZAWG010000036.1:0-9710 GCA_964488785.1 uncultured Oscillospiraceae bacterium
TCTGTGGTCGTACCATCTGCCGTTCTGCCCATTTGAAAAGATCGAGATTTCCACGAAGAACTCAAGCGCCCAGACCATCGAATATTTTAAAGAGCTGATCCGCAAGGGAACAGACATCGGTATTGACAAATTTGTCATTCATCCCAGCGGTGAGCCGATCGAGGAGAACGACCGCGCCGAACGCATGAAGTGGGCGAAGGACAGCTTACATACGTTAGCGGAGTTTGCCGATCAAAACGGCGCACGCATTGCCGTAGAGGATCTGCCGCGCACCTGCTTGGGACGAGATTCTAAGGAGATTTTAGAGCTGTTGGAGGCGCACGAAAAGCTTTGCGTGTGCTTTGACACCAACCATCTGCTTTCCGAGGATCCGGTGGAGTTTGTTCATGAGGTTGGCGCACGTATTGCCACACTGCACGTCTCCGACTATGATTTTGTCAACGAAAGACACTGGCTGCCGGGCGAGGGAAAGCTCGATTGGCAGGCACTTTTAGCGGCACTAAAGGAAACCGGCTATGCAGGAGCTTTTATGTATGAGCTTCGCTTTACCTGTCCGAATACCATTTTGCGCGACCGTGATCTGACGTGTGAGGATATTGTACGCAATGCCGGGGAATTGTTTGCCGGTCAAACACCGACTGTCTTTTCCAAGCCCAAGGAAAATTTAGGGTACTGGGGCTAAGGCTCGCTCAATCCGAAAGGAGAGCTTACACATGGATTATTTTGAACATTTTCATTCGAACTCCACTGCCGGAAGTGGCAATCAGCACGTTTTTACCATGCCAGAGGGCGAAATACGCACCGGACGCATTTTCTATAAGCTCACGGTCGGCGGCACATACCGGTATTCGCTTTTATATTCCAACATCATCGACAGTACCTTTTCGGATGGTGCGTTAAGCCATAAGAATGTGATCTGTGACTCTTGGCGCATCCATGCCGCACGAGTCGGACACGCCTCCTTTGTCCCGGCTTTATGGAATATGGGCTCGGTCACGGTGTCGGATGAGGGAGAGGGAAAGCAAACGGATGTGGTAGTGAGCGATTGGATGGAACTATCCTTTGACGGAAAAGCTGAAAAGGATGTGCATCCCGGCGAATTTTTCGCCTCCGACCCGGTGACGCTCTCTTTTGCGGCAGGAGAATATTTGTGTGTGGAGCTGACCTTTTCCGGCAAAAGAATACCGTATCATGAGGAAAGCTTACTTCCCATTTTTGTCAAGGAAAACGGCGCGTGGTCGTATTCGAAGCAAGTGCCGCCGGTCGGCATGGTTGGCTGCGACCGCCCGGTGAAAAAGAGGATCGCCTTTTTAGGGGATTCCATCACTCAGGGTATTGGAACGCCCCCCAATTCGTATATGCACTGGAACGCATTGCTTTCGGAAAAGCTTGGCACAGATTACGCCTTTTGGAATTTAGGGCTTGGCTTTGGACGGGCAAACGATGCGGCTTCCGATGGTGCATGGCTGTACAAGGCCAAGCAAAACGATGTCGTATTCGTGTGCTATGGCGTCAACGACATATTGCGCAGTCTTGCGGAGGACCAGATAAAAGCCGATCTATCCTATATCGTTCAGGCTTTGACCGAATGCGGCGTTCATGTTATTTTGCAAACCGTTCCGCCGTTCGATTATGCCCCGGATATCGTACCCAAATGGGAGCGCATCAACCGGTATATTCAAACCGAGCTTGCGGCAAAGGTGGACATGGTGTTTGATACGGTGCCGGTGTTAGGAAAGGATGACTGCGCCGGCGCGGCAAGGTTTGGCGGACATCCGAACGAGCAAGGCTGTGCTATGTGGGCTGAAGCGTTATATCAAGCGGTGAAATCACTTCTCTGAAAGAGGTTATGGATATGAGGATTTACGATCAAAATGTGTGGAATGCCAATCCCAGTGCTTTTCGCAATGCGTTGGTGGCAGAAATGGTGGCTGAATTCGATGCAGACGTATGTATGCTTCAGGAGTTTGGTCCGGAGACTATCCGCGTAGGAGAGGCACCCTTGCAGAAGCTGCTTGCCAATACCTATTCCGAAGTCCCCACCGAAAAGGCAGACCGCAATTTTACGCCGGTTTTCTACAAAACCGATGTGTATACGCTTATCGACAGCGGCTATGTATTGTACGATGGAAAAAACGATGCCGATTCCAAATCGGTCACCTGGGCGGTGTTGGAAGAACGTGCGACTGGCAAAAGGGTGGCGGTCGCCTCCACGCATTTCTGGTGGATGTACGAATCGGACGAGGATAATCGGCAGCGCTTGAAAAATGCCGATCAGCTAAAGAAGCTGTGCGATACGATCGTAAATAAGCACGGCGTTCCGGTCATCATCGGCGGCGATTTCAACAACGGAAAGAACTCGGTGCAGGGCGATGAGCCGTATCATTATATGTGCAGACTCGGCTTTTCCGATGTGCGCCTTTCGGCGCGCTCCAGCACGGAGTCCCCGACCTGCCATAACGGCTATCCGTTTTTACAGGCAGATGGAAAAACCTTTACCCCCGGAACCATGCCGGAATGCACCATCGATTATATTTTCACCTATGGAGAGGGGCTTGCCCCTGCAAGCTTTGAGGTGTTGACCACCCCAAAGGCACGCACTTCATCGGATCATTGCCCACTTCTGTCGGTCATCGAGTGAGAAAAGACACGATTTACATATAGGGAGGAATACATATGGCAAAATCAGAGAATCTGTTTTCGGTTGTTTTTCGCGGTTTTTCGCGCGAAGAGGTCATTGTTTATATGGAGGAAATGAATCGTACCTTCCGTGAGAACACGGCCGGCTACGAAGCGCGTATCGCGGCGCTGACAAAGGAGCTTGAGGAAAGCGAGGCGCTAAAGGAGCGCTGTGAAACGCTTGAAAAGCAACTGGAAGAAAAGGCTGCAGGTATCCGGGAAGCAAAAGACGAAAACGAGCGTCTGCGTGTGGATGTGGACAATGTGCGCGCGGCTGTTGCAGCTTCGGAGGAACGCGCAGCCGCTCTCGAAGCAGCTTTGGAAAAAACGAAAACCGAATTGGAAGCCGAAAAGCTCAAAAGTGCGGCTATGGAAGCCAACGCTAAGGAATACGATACCATGCTTGCGGATGTCAACGGAATTTTGTCCACGGCACGCCGCAAGGCAGAGGAATTGATCGATGAGGCCGGCACGCACGCCGAGCGCATTGTGGAGGAAGCCGGCAAAAAGGCAAAGACCGAAGCAGAGGATATCGTGGCGGCTTCGGAGGAAAAGGTGGCGGATAACATGAAAAAGGTGAAATACCTGTATCGCCGTCAGGATGAGCTTTCGGAGATATTTAAGGATCATAAGAACAAGGTAGATGCCTTTTTTGCTTCTCTTCCGCTTCTTTCGGGAGATGGGGATAAGGGCGAGAGCAAATAAAAGGGCGCGCATTGCGCCGGAAAGGAGAATTCCGTGATACAGGTACATACGACCGAGCTGAAAAAAGCACTGGCTGACCTTCATGCCGGCGATGAGATAATGCTTTCGGGAACGGTATATACGGCACGGGATGCTGCACATAAGCGGCTTCGTGCGTTGCTTGAGGAAGGAAAGCCACTCCCGTTCCCCTTGGAGGGCGCGGTGATCTATTATGCCGGCCCCACACCCGAGCGTCCCGGAAGTGTGATCGGCTCCTGTGGCCCGACCACCTCCTCGCGCATGGATGTGTTTACGCCGCTGATGTTGGAGCATGGCCTTGGTGCCATGATTGGCAAGGGACCGCGTTCGCCGGAGGTGGTGGATGCCATTCGTGCCCATGAAAGTGCTTATTTCTGCGCTATTGGCGGTGCGGGTGCTTTGGCGGCGTTGGCGGTGAAAAAATTAGAGGTCGTAGCGTTTGAGGATCTGGGCTGTGAATCCATCAAACGGCTGGAGATCGAGAATTTTCCGCTGATCTGCGCCATCGATGCCAAGGGCGGCAATCTGTTCGACCGCGAAAAGGAAAGACAGTAAGAAAGGATTTTGAATATGAAGATTAAAAACGGATTTATCCTCCGTCAGGTGTCGGAGGCCTATGTTGTGGTGGCTGTCGGAGAAGCGGCAGGAGATTTTAACGGCATGATCACGCTCAACGAATCGGGTGCTTTTTTGTGGAAGCAGCTTACAGAGGGCTGTGCAGACGAAAAGGAGCTTGTTCAAAAGCTCCTTGACGAATATGAGGTTTCCGAAGAATTGGCAGCAAAGGACGTTCACGCTTTTCTGGAACGCCTGCGTGGGGCAAACCTGTTAGAAGCGTAAAAAGCTATGAAAGGTGCGCATCGTAATAGACCGTGACAGTTCGTTCGCGCCCGGTGTCTAAGTCGCAAAAGGTGATCACACAGCCGTTTAAGCTCATGAATTCCCATATTTTCATTTCATCCACGTTTAAGCGAAAAATGGTCTGTATGCCGCTTGTGGCGCACAGCTCGTCCTTTCCTTCACCGATCAGATTGATGTGTCCGCCGCGAGCTAAGATTGTCTCGGTGCCGTTCTCATCCTTTTCGCTGATGTATTTGAAGGGGGTGTCGCTAAGCTTTGCGGCAAGGCGGCGATTGATGCTTTTTTCTTTTCCCTTACCTGCGATGAGTGCCTTTAATTTGTCGAACATAGTATCTCCTTTGATGAGCAGGTGTAGCTCAGAATGTTGGCCGCGTATAAACACGGTGTAAATTTGCACCTTCGTGTCTTGACATTTTGCTGACTTTATTATATAATAGATTGTAATAATGCTTATGAAGCATTTATTTCCATTTGTCAAATTTTTATCTTCGACAGGTGCTCCACGCGTTTTTGCAGGAAAGGAATGGCGTTTTTATGTTAACAGCAATCTCCGGTATCAACTGGGGCGATGAAGGCAAGGGTCGTATGGTCGATCTGCTTGCCGAAAAAGCCGATATCGTGGCTCGCTACCAGGGCGGCAACAATGCCGGTCATACCGTCATCAACGAATTTGGTGAGTTCAAGCTCAATCTTCTGCCCTCCGGCATTTTCCGCCCCGAGGTAGTCAATGTGATGGGCGGCGGCATGGTCATCGACCTTCAGCATTTGGTCGGCGAAATGAAGCGTTTGACCGATCGTGGCATTTCCATCACGCCTGCTAATTTGAAGATCAGTGACCGTGCGACCATCGTGCTTCCGTATCATGTAGAATTAGATAAATTAGAGGAAGAACGTCTTACGCGCGTGACCGG
Source organism: uncultured Oscillospiraceae bacterium (assembly GCA_964488785.1). Taxonomy (GTDB): domain Bacteria; phylum Bacillota; class Clostridia; order Oscillospirales; family CAG-382; genus UMGS882. The sequence continues at coordinate 5,175 of CAZAWG010000036.1, forward strand.
TAAGCCCTATGGCTCGACCCGTCGCGGCATTGCGCCGGTCTATGGCGACAAATATATGAAAAAGACCATTCGCATGGGCGACCTGTTCTTTGAGGACGATCTGCGCGAAAAGGTGACCAACATCGTGGCGTATAAGAATCTGCTCATCGAGGGCGGCTATCAGGCAGAAGCGGTCGATCCCGAAAAGATCATGGCATGGTTACATGAATTTGGCGATCCGCTCAAGCAGTTTGTGTGCGATGTTGGCGTGTTCTTGCGCAAGGCTCATGCCGCAGGCAAGAATATTCTGTTCGAGGCACAGTTGGGTGCGCTTCGCGATATCGATTTCGGTATCTATCCGTATACCTCCTCTTCGTCCACCATCGCGGCGTTCGCGCCTATCGGTGCCGGTGTTCCGGGACTGAAGCTCGACAAGAGCATCGGTGTTATGAAGGCATATTCCACCTGCGTGGGTGCAGGTCCCTTCACGGTTCGCATGAGCGGCGAGGAAGCGGAAGAGCTTCGCAAGGCCGGCGGCGAATATGGTGCTGCGACCGGTCGTCCGCGCGACGTTGGTGCCTTTGACGTGGTGGCTTCCAAATACGGCGTGATCTTACAGGGAGCGGATGAGGTCGCACTCACCAAGCTTGATGTGCTGTCCTACATGGATAAAATTCCGGTTTGCGTGGCGTATGACATCGATGGCGAACAGACGACCGACTTCCCGAGTGGACTGCGCCTGGATATCGCCAAGCCCGTGATCGAATATGTGGATGGTTGGAAATGCGATATTTCCGGCTGCCGTTCGTATGACGAGCTTCCCGAAAATGCGAAAAAATATGTTGCTTTCTTAGCGGAAAAGGTCGAATGTAACATCAAGTACATCTCGGTCGGTGCCAGCAGAGAAGCCTATATCGAGCTGTAAAATGCCGGGGGTGTCGAGAATGGTTTTCGACACCCCCTTTTGCCCTTTGTCAGGAGAATATATATGGGACTAAAATTTACAAAAATGCATGGCTGCGGGAACGATTATATCTATTTCAATTGCTTTGAGCAGCCGATCGAAAACCCCGAAGAATTGTCTGTGCGCATTTCCGACCGTCACTTTGGCGTGGGCGGCGATGGGATCGTGCTGATTTGTCCTTCCAATGTGGCCGATGCCAAAATGCGGATGTTCAACATCGATGGCAGTGAGGGAAAAATGTGTGGAAACGCCATCCGCTGTGTCGGCAAATATCTGTATGACAACGGCATTTGCCGGAAAGACCTATTGCAGATCGAAACGTTATCCGGTATCAAAACGCTGAAGCTATCCGTAAACGCGGAGGGACTTGTGGAGCGTGTGCGTGTCGATATGGGCAAGGCAATTTTGACGCCGCGCGACATTCCGGTAAAGCTTGATGGCGAGACGGCGGTCGCCTGCCCGGTCACGATCGGCGGAACGGACTACAGGATCACCTGTGTGTCGATGGGAAATCCGCACTGCGTGGTGTTTACCGATACGCCGGTTTCCGAGCTGGCTTTGGATAGGATCGGACCGTTGTTTGAATACAACGAGCTGTTTCCTGAACGCGTGAATACGGAATTCGTTCGGGTGTTGGACGATAAGACCGTCGAAATGCGCGTGTGGGAGCGCGGCAGCGGCGAAACGCTTGCCTGCGGCACCGGCGCGTGCGCCACGGTGGTGGCGTGCTGTCTAAACGGCTTTTGCCGCAAGGGCGAGGAGGTCACGGTGCGCTTGGTCGGCGGAGAGCTTCGCATTGTGTATACCGATGAGACGGTCACCATGACAGGTCCGGCAACGGTGGCATTCACCGGCGAATTACCGGAGAATGCTTTGCAAAATGCAAACTAACAGAACAGGGAGGAAATCGATATGAAGATCAACAGCAATTATCTGTCCTTAAAGGAAAGCTATCTGTTTTCCGATATTGCCAAAAAGGTGGCGGCGTATACGGCGGCACACCCGGAGGCAGCCATCATCCGTTTGGGCATTGGAGATGTGACACTTCCGCTTGTCCCGGCTGTGACCGAAGCATTGGAAAACGCTTCACGCGAGATGGGAAAGAGCGAAACCTTCCACGGCTATGGCCCGGAGCAGGGCTATGCCTTCTTGCGCGATGCGATCCGTGATTACTATGCTGCAAAGGGCGTGACACTGGATTCGGACGAAATATTTGTTTCGGACGGTGCAAAGAGCGATCTTGGCAACATCCTCGACCTGTTTTCTGAGGATAATACCGTGCTTGTGCCTGACCCGGTGTATCCGGTGTATGTGGACACCAACATCATGGCCGGACGACACATCGTGTATGCCAACGCCAACGAAGAAAACGGCTTTTTGCCCATGCCGGAAAAGGGCATTCATGCCGATATCATCTATATCTGCTCTCCCAACAATCCGACCGGCGCGGTGTATGACCGCGAGCAGCTTGCCGCATGGGTCGCATATGCCTTGGAGGAGAATGCGGTCATTTTGTTTGATGCGGCGTATGAAGCGTTTGTACGTGACAAAGGACTGCCGACCAGTATTTATGAGATCGAAAACGCCAAAAAGTGCGCCATCGAATTCTGCTCGTTCTCCAAAACGGCCGGGTTTACCGGAACGCGCTGTGGCTATACCGTCGTTCCGAAGGAATTGGTGAGCGAGGGCGTGGCTCTCAATAAGCTGTGGCTTCGCCGTCAAACCACCAAATTCAATGGTGTTCCGTATATCGTCCAAAAGGGCGCGGCGGCGGTGTTCAGCGCAGAGGGACAAAAGCAGATCCGGGAGAACCTCGATTATTATGCAGAAAACGCTCGTCTTGTCTCCAAGACCCTGACCGAGCTGGGCATCTGGCATACCGGCGGCAAAAATTCGCCGTATATCTGGCTCAAATGCCCGGATGGAAAAACCTCATGGGAATACTTCGATTTTCTTTTGGATAAGGCGCACGTTGTGGGTACACCGGGCGCCGGCTTCGGTCAGAACGGTGAGGGCTTCTTCCGGTTGACAGCGTTCAATTCCAGAGAGAACGTGCTGGAAGCCGTGGAACGTATCGTCAAAGCACGATGAGTCTTCAAAAAGAGCTTGACAAACACGCCTAAAAGGTGTATGATAGACCCATAAGGAGGGGATACGATGAAGCATATCCTTTTGCCGGAAGCCTCCGGCACGACAAAATATTATAAAGCCAATCTGCATTGCCATTCCAACCTTTCGGATGGTAAAAAAACACCGGCAGAGTTAAAACAGTTTTATAAGGACAACGGCTATTCGATCTTAGCCATTACCGACCATGATGTATTTATTCCGCATAACGACCTGACGGATGAGGGTTTCCTGATGCTCAACGGCTTCGAATTCGAGATCAACGAGCCGAAGCCTGCGTTCCACGTGGCGAAATGCTGTCATATCTGCTATGTGGCCTTAGATGAGAGCATGAAAACCTCCATCTGCTATCACCGCACGAACTATCTGTTCGGCAACGCCACAAAGCATCGTGATATGCTGACCATCGATGAGAGCAAGCCGGATTATGTGCGCTCCTACACGCCGGAATGCATCAACGATATGATCAAGAGCGGACGCGAAGCCGGATTCTTTGTGACCTATAACCACCCGGTGTGGAGCATGGAAAGCTATCCGGAGTACAGCGCGTATACCGGTATGAACGCCATGGAGATCGTCAATTACGGCTGTGTGGCTGCCGGCTATGATGACGATAACGGTCAGGTGTACCGTGATATGCTGGAAGAGGGCAAACGCATTTTCTGCATTGCGGCAGATGATAACCATAACCATCATCCCGATTACAGCCCGGATTGCGATTCGTTTGGCGGCTATATCGTGGTGGCGGCAGATAAGCTCGATTACAAAACGGTGGCAACGGCTCTTGAAAAGGGAACGTTTTACGCTTCTACCGGCACCAGCACCGAAAAGGGTCCGCAGATCCGGTATCTTGCGTATGAGGACGGTAAGGTACACATCAAATGCTCGCCGGCAAAACAGATCTCGCTTATGACCTCTACGCGCAGCAATGGTGTGCGCAATGCAGGAAACGGGGAATACGTTTCGGAAGCCTGGTTCGATGTGCGGCCGGATGAAGTCTGGTTCCGCCTGACGGTGCGCGATGAGCATGGCTACAAGGCGTATACCAATGCGTATTTCTTAGATGAATTGAAGTAGTAAGAATGAACGTGTGAGAGTATGAGAGGGACAGCGGCGCTTGCTGACCCTCTCTTTGTAGCTTCTTCAAATGACCGTATTTTGTCCAAAAAATGATATTTACATAAAATTTATAAATATTCAATGAAATGCTCTGTTATCGCCCTATTCTTTGCTTTATAATGTAGTTGTGAGAATATGAAAAAGCGAGGAAAGAACAATGGAATTGTCAAATGTTTTGGCATTGATCGGAGGTTTGGCCCTGTTCCTGTTCGGTATGAACGTTATGGGCGAGGCATTGGAAAAGAAAGCCGGCAGTCGCTTGAAGAGCTTGCTTGCGCGGCTGACCTCCAACAAATTTAAGGGCTTTTTATTGGGACTGGGCATTACCGCCGTCATTCAGTCATCGC
>CAZAWG010000037.1:0-9503 GCA_964488785.1 uncultured Oscillospiraceae bacterium
CATCGATGGCACGCGTAATGGGGGTGACATCATACGCGCCGCCGATACTGATGGTCAACCTCAAATCCGGGTAATCCTTCATGACAGACTCCGCCACACGCGCTTTGACACGCTTTAATTTTTCGAAAAAGTCATTTTCGCCAATGCTTTGAAAAATGAGAAGAAACTCATCGCCGCCATAGCGGATGAGTACATCCTTTTCGCGGATACACGAACGGATGGTTGCAGCAATATGCTCTAACGCCATATCGCCCACGCGGTGTCCATAGGTATCGTTGATCTGCTTGAAGCGGTCGATATCGATGATGGCAACGCCCTTTGCATTTTCCAGATTGGGGCGGAAGGAGTCGAAATAAGCTCGGGAATAGGCTTTGGTAATGGTGTCGCGATAGTAGCTCTGCAAGGTCACGCTATCCGGCAGAAAGCCGATACCACGCTCAGCGCCGACCGAATCCTCCATGCACAGTGCGACCTCAAGCACAAGATCCTGTTCGCCGCATTTTGCGTATTTAGCAAGCACAGAATAGATACGACCGTCCTTGACCTCTAATTTTGTCATCCAATTTTTGTTATGCAGGGCTTTGGAAGAAGCGCAGTTCTCACAGGATTCTGTACGATTCCAAACAGCATAGCAGCAGTGGTTTCCCTGCTCGAGCAAACCATCCGGTCGAATATTGAATACACGACAGGAAGCCGGATCGACAAGTCTGACCATATCAAACACGCGTCGCATAGCAAGCACATTTTCACCGGAGACATTCTGTCCCTCGATAAGAAGGTCACGTCCACGCCGCACGAATTCATTATGGATATCGGTGAATTGACCGACGATGGCAACATAGTTTTCGCTTGTCGGCGACCAGATTGTTCGTACGGTGAGCCGGTGCCAAAGCTCCACGCCGGCAATGGGCACAAGCACCTCCATGACCACCTCGGGCGTTTCCCTTGTGGTATGGCGCACTCTATTTCCAAGCGTATTCCAATCCTCCGTAGAAAGCAGCTGTGTCACATCGCTGGACAGGCGCTGAAGCTCGCCATTTTGACTATAATGGGTGATAGACAGCACCTTTCGTGTGATGGCATCGTACTCGAACTGGATACCGCCGCACAGGCTGGAAAAGAACTCCTTTTTGGCTTTTTCGCAAAAAGCGACATCGGTTTCGCGCTCTCGGACGGTGATTGCTTTCTCCTCGAACACCTCATGGGTGAGAAGGGCAGCATGGTAACTCGAATAATCCTCGATGGAATTGAAATTCAAGTCGATGAGCAGTTTATCGGATATTTCCGCGAACGCGCGAAGGAGGATCGGGTTAAAGGCGCCGCATTCGCCGCCCACGATCATCGCCACAGCTTTTTCGTGGGAGAATGCGTCCTTATAGGCACGCTTACTGGTTAAGGCATCGTACACATCGGCAAGCGACACGACCTGTGCGGCAAGGGGGATCTCCTCGCCGACCAAGCCATCGGGATAGCCGCTACCATCATAGCGTTCGTGGTGATATAAGCAGATATCATGGGCATAGCGCAAGAGCTTTTGATCCTGATCGACCTGGATATCCCACAGCATTTTATCGCCGCGCACGGTATGCATTTTCATAATAGCCCACTCTTCGTCAGTGAGCTTATCGGGCTTATTGAGTATTTCCTCCGGCACCGTGATCTTTCCGATGTCATGGAGAGAGGACACCGAGCAGATCATAGCGATATCCTCCTCGGTGAGGGCATATCTATCTGAGGTAGCGACTACGCGCTCGAGTAAGGCATGGGTGATACGCTGGATACGCAGGGTATGGCTACCGGATTCATGGTTGCCGCCCTCCATAACGCGGCTCAGAATATGAATAAGGGTCTGATTGACCTGTTCGCGGCGATGGACCTGCTCTTCCACGATACGGGCAAGCTTTTTATTCCGGGAATACAATTCGATGACGTTAATGACACGGTGTCGCACCAAAAAGGCATCGAAGGGGCGCAGGATATAATCAATCGCGCCTAAGGTATAGGCATTCTGGATAAAAGCAGTATCGTTTTCAGCCGAGATGATAACGACCGGAAGATCGGCAATCCACTGCCGCTCTTTCATGGTTTTGAGAACGTCCATACCGGAGACATTCGGCATATGCATATCGAGAAGCAATATATCCGCGCGGACATTATCCGAAAGCATGGCGAGCAGCTGTTCGCCATCGACGGCGTAGATATACTCATAGTTATCACCGAGGATCTCGGTGAGCAGCTCACGATTTAGAGCGGAATCATCTGCGATGAGTATACGGCTTTTAGGGGAAGAATACATCTGTATAGCAGCTCCTTATTACAAGAGGGTTGTTTTTCTGCGAAGCCAAAGTTTCAGCGTCTATTCATAGGCCGTGGAAGGTTCTTTGCCTTTTTGCGAGCCATAAGTCCCTTTGGACGCATGGCGGGCAATGGGCACGCGGACGAATACGATTCCTTTTAGCCGGAACTATTACGTGAGTTTTGCAGCGCGGCTTCCGCGCCCGTGAGTTTTGCAGCGCGGCTTCCCTGCATTTTGTATTTAAATGTCCCAGGGCTTATTGGTTTAGCTTTTTGCGGTCTAATTTGTCCCAATTGAGCTTATTCTTCTTGTAGCCAATAAACGCTGTAGCACGCACAAGGGCAAGCCGGAAACGCAAAAACGTGATCTCAAACAGGCACAGCAAGCCTGCCTTGCACATATCCTTAAAGGTCAGCTTCATATCCAATGTATGGATACGCGAAAAGAACGCCGTCAACGACAAAAGCGCACCGTAAGCGGCATAAAGCACAAAATACAACAGCATGAATTTCACATTGAGCATATCCATCACCACGGAAAGCAACACCGTGATCACGCCGAGCACCTCGATATACGGAGAAAGCAGCTCATAAAACAGAAAATAAAGGTAGGACACCGTGCCGATGACCCCATACCGGGGGTTCGCACACATCTGCCTATGTCCGGACATGCTCTGATACAGGCCTCTCTGCCAACGCTTGCGCTGTTTACACAGTCCGGACAGCTCCTCCGGCGCCTGTGACCAGCATATAGCATCCGGCGCGTATTTGATGGCATATTCACGATGATTGGAACGGCAGAATTCGTGTAATCGCACCACAAGCTCCATATCCTCCCCCATCGTAGAGGGGTCATAGCCACCGGCGGCGATGACCGTTTTCTTATCAAACAGCCCGAACGCGCCGGAGATAATAAGGTTTCCGTTGAATTTATCCAGTAAAATGCGTGCTGCCAAGAACGAGCGGTCGTATTCCAATGCCTGCATACAGGCAAGGATATTTTTCGGCAAGCTGTATTTGACAAGCTTACCATTCTCCACCACCACGCCATTGGCCGGGCGAACGCTTCCTCCCACGGCGACCACGTTTTTATTCTCAAGCACCGGGCGCACGATGCGGTCGAGCGAATCCGACTGAAGCACCGAATCGGCATCCATACAGATAAAATAGGGGTATTTGGCGCAATTAATGCCCATATTCAGGCTATCGGCTTTACCGCCGTTTTTCTTACGCACCAAGGTGATCGGCACCTTTTCGTTTTGTGTTTCGTAGACCTCAAGAGCTTCCTGACAATTGAGCTGACGGCGGATTGGACGATCGACACGGTGCATATGAAAGGCATCGACCAGGACGCCGGTGGTATTATCCTTAGAGCCATCGTCCATGATGACGATCTCATAGAGGGTATACTCAAGTGCCAGCAACGAACGGACGGTATCGACGACGGTGACCTCCTCATTATAGGCTGGAACAAGGATGGAGACAGGGACGTAATACGACTGCCGGAGCTTATTTTGCAGATGCTCGCGCTGCTTGTTTCGATATAGCTCGGTAGCTCCCACGATGACAGAGAAAAAAAGAAAGGTGGAATAGCCGATCAAGTACACGAAGAAAAAGATATTCGCACAATCCAAAAAAATACGAAAAAAATCGGTCATATAGTTTTCTCCTTTATGGCAAGAGGGAAGTCCCACTTTCTACAAAGCCGGGGCTTCCCCACTCGTTCGTGATACGCCCTGTTTCGGTGTTCTCCGACGCCCCAACGCTTGCCACCGGCAAGCTTTAGCACGTCAGAGCAGCTTCCGCGCTCATTTTGCATTGAACAGGCTCCTCCGGCGCGCCATAGCCCAGCCGATAGCACAGCATCTCCCTTGCATACCGGTCATTTCCACAAAGAATATCAGACAGCTCGACTTCCGATACGTGCAATGCCTTTAAGCTCATTGCCGCGTTATAGCGCACGTACCAGCTCCGATTGCATACGCCGCGCTTCAGGTATTCAAGCGTTCGCCCACCCGGATAGGAGGACAGCACGGTCATACACACATTGGCGATCTCCCATTCGCTTTCCAGACTGCTTTCAGTGAGGGCATACAGCTTCTCCCGGAAGGCTTCAGACGGATATTTTCCAAAATAGCGGATACAGGCAATCTGCTCCTCCTTGCTTTTGGTGCTTTCCAAGAGAGAGGTCATCTTATCGCCCCATGCCCCGGAGGCAAAGCGGATATAATCGAGTAACAGTTCCTTCATAGCCGGTGCATAGCGGTCAAACCGCTCCCAGATAGCGCGTATCAACCCATCCCGATCGGAAAAGGTGAGAAGTCCATCGATGACAAGCTTCTCATGGATGGCACGTTCGGTCGAGCCATTGAGCAATGCCAAAGCCTCAAGCACCGGCTCCACCTTTTCATAGCTATACACGGCACGAAGCGCATTTTCCAAGTTATACAAGCTTTTATTCTCGCGTATCTGTTCGAACAGGAAATCGAGCATACGCTCGGTCGGGCAATGCTTCATCACATGAAAGTGAGTGATGAGATAGGTATAATATGCCTGCTTAACCCCTTTTTTCTTTTTCTGCACCGGAAGCGCCTGTTCGACAAGCTCGGCAAGCATAGGAGCCTGAGAAGCATATTCTTCCGGTTCACAGGCGGCAAACGCATCCATAGCATTCTGAAACGCCATGAGCTGTCCATCTGTACGAAGCTTTCGCGCATACCGGCGCAGCACACGGGCATACGCATGGGGGGAATATTCCTTATGGATAAGCAGCTTCTCCGAAAACAGGGCACGAAAACGCCGCATTCGGCGTGTCATGACAGCGTGTAACACACGATCCGAACACACGATCCATATATTGAACAGCACCACGCTGATACACACCGTGATATAAAAGCCCAAAACGAACGCGACAATCATGTATTCTCACCCCTCCAACACGCCTTTACGGCATAATACGCCGGCTTCAGACGTTCGTGCCAGGTAACCGTATTGCCCCAGCCTTTTAAGGAAACCGGATACAGTGTCACATTCTCTCCGGCGCTCCCTAAACCAACATACAGTTTACGCACGTCAATACGTGCCACGCCATAATTATCATCGTAATAATCATCGTGTATCTGCATACGCGAAGGGTCTGCAAAATTAAGAAGCGCCCACGGGATACGCAGCTCGATATTGTCGCCGTTAACGATATAATCCGCAAGCGAATCATAGTTTGCGCTTTCCGGGTCGGCGTTTCCATAGCGCAGACGTCCCGTTTCATAGGTATCGAGCGACACCGGCGTACTCCAGAACTGGGTCGTCACGTCCTTAACGGCAAGACGTTCAATCTCAAATCGGGTACTGTCCTTGGCAGGTGGGTCAAGATAGGCATTTTCGCCGGTGATCTCTTCCTCGAAATTGGCATGGATATCGTGATACCGATCCTGCACCAAAAGCACGGAATTGCTCCTTGAATGGATACGTATGAGGAAATCGACGTCACGCGAAAAGGTTAGGTGATACACCGGGCAAGCGTCTGTGCCGGTTTTAGGGGTGGTATCGATGGGGATATACAGCGTTTCCTTACCGAAGAGGTAGCCCGGCTTATACACGCGAAGATACACATAGCGTTCATCGTATTTGACGCTGACGGTCGAGCCATCGTCGTAATGAGCCGCCACGTCCTGATCGCTCCATTCGGACACATCCCCGTCCACCGTACAAATGCTTTCCTTACCGGGGTCAAAGGCAAGAAGACCGAAATGCACGTCTGAGGTCTGGGCATCGCTCCAATACACGTTGCGGCTGAGGTCGGAGGCAAACATGGTATTCCAGGTACGTTTATGCCATTCGTCCTGCCAGGTGTACACACTACCGCCCGAAAGTCCTGCCCGCACGATATCCTCGAAGCATTCCACGATGGCTTTTCCCTGTTCGACCTCGGACAGGTTTCCATCCCGTCGTCCGGTTCCGGCATTGAGCTGGGCAAGCCCACGTCCGCTGGTCGCGCCGAATTCCATCACCACCACCGGCATGGTATGGTGAGCCTTCAACAGCTTGAGATAGGCATAATAGGTATCGGTGACGCCCTGTGCGCCGTTACAATCGGAAAAATCGACCGATTCTTCCGTAAGGGTCGGCCAGATCGCAGGATCGATGAGGGACAGGTAATCAAGGTCATAGGAATACACGCTATAGCTGGCGAACAGCCCGGCGCGGAATTTTTCGGTCGGTTTTATATGCTCGCAGTCGATGGAGGCGCACTTGCGGAAATATTCCGTCACATCGGCAGGATAATCGAAAGGATCGGTGGTTTTGGAATTGAAGAAGGAGACAAGGCGTTGGGTGGCATATCGATCGGTTTCATAGCCGATGAGCGCATCTCCCACCTCGCTCAGCATACTTTCAAAGGGACTTGCCTCCTCGGCTGCCGCAAGGTACACGCCGGTATACGGCTCAAGGGTCGGATATTTTTCATCGGTATACGCTACCGTGGCATCCGTCCATTCCGCGCCGATAAGAAAGCCTAACACATATTCCGACACATCCGCCGTGAAAAAGCCGGAGGCGGCATTTGCGTCATTGACCAAGATAAAGCGTTTACCATGGATCACATCCACCGCCGCTTTACAGTCCTCGATGAGGGTGACGCGGATCTCGCGTGAAAAGCCGTCCAAATGGGAATTCTGGGCATAGTCATTGACCCAAATGCCCTGGACAAGATACAATGGCGAGGCGGCTGTCTTATTATAGCTCAAAAGAGCCGAGTAGAACGCGGTATTCTGGATGGAAAACACACGGATAGTGTTTGCACCCATATCGGAGATCTGCTCGAACCAGCGCAAATACGTTTTTTTATCGATGGCATAATCGGTAGACCACTTGCCGGGCATACCACTGCCGAGGTTGACACCGCGTATTTGCAGCTCTGTCCCCTGCCCCGGCTCGCCGCGATATATTTTTTCGTTTGCAGTATAGGCATACACCGATACCGGTGTGTTCGGCGAGAGGTCAAGATACAGTCCGCCGGCGTAATAGCACATAAACAGCACAAAGACAAGAAGCAACAGCGCAGAGACCGTCAGTACAAAGCGTTTCATCAGTCGTTCACCTCGTTATACTGTTTCACCTTAGAGGCAGCGGAGTACTGGCGCAGGGTTTCGATATTTTCATCCAACCACGCGCCGCGGTTATGCAAGTAGCCTTTAAGCTGACCGACCGCCGCCGAGCGGCTGTTCAGGTTGCGCGAAGCCGGAACAAGCAGGTTTGCCTGTCCGGACACATCGCCCCAGCGTTCATCGTTTCGCGCAAGAGCCGGTGCGATAAAGCGAGTAACTTCATCGACATAGGTATCTAAAGATGCTTTACTCAAAAGTCCCTTTCGCAGCTCATGATAGCGGTACAGAATGCGCTCAGTGAACTTTTCATCCTTCATGAGCATCCAATACCACAGGCGGTTGTGTAAGAAGAAGCCATCATACGAAATTTCTTCCTCGAAATAGTTATCGCAGGCGTTGTTGAAATCCCACACGCACATACGATATTTTCCGTCCACGCCTTTATAAATATAGGTAGAATAATTGCCGGCATCGGCGTTACTGGACAACTCATTGAGGATGAAATAATCCACAAAGCTATCGGTATCGACTAAGGCACGAGAGCCAAAGACCGGGTGGTCATAATCGAAGGAATAGAGTGCTTTTTCGAAATCGGAGAAATCGAGGCGTATCTCCTCCTCGATCTCCGGCGAAAGGTTCTTTTCACCGGGATATTCGATCTGCAAAAGAAGCGGCGTGGTATAGGTGTAGGTCGAGAAGCTGCGCAATTGCTTTTCTTCCGGTCTTTTATGGTCAAGGCGCAGGAGGTACCCGGAAAATTCATGGCGCTTAGCACTGACCGTTAATCCAAGTCTTGTGCCGTCCTTACCGCCGGTAACGCTTTCGGTAAGCACATACAGCCCCTCATACACGCCGTCCAAAATGACCTCGCAGAAGCGGACATTTGGAGCATACTCCATGATCTCCCCGGCAAGGTTATAGAACATATAGTTACGCACAGCGGTCTTATCGAGCCAAGGACCATACAGCACCCACTCATGGTGCGCGTCCATTTCCATCAGGCTCATAGGGGCATTGGCGCCGTTTTCATCGACTAAGCGAATGGCATAGCTGGGCTTTTCGAAGGCACGCGAGCTATTGCCGCGAATGCGGATACGGATATTGCTTTGGACATCCGGGGTACCGCAGGCATGGTGATAGGTTGCGGTATCCGTGCCGATGACCTTCATATGGGCGGCGATGGTCGTCTCGCCATCGGCAGCTAAGGTATAGGTATTCCCGACAGAACGGCCGGGGATAGTCACACCGCCGGTGGTGATCTCCACGATGGGCAAATAGGTACAAAGCCCCCCATCGACCGGGTCGGTACAGGGGCTTTGGGGGATATTCTGTCTATGTTGATGCACTCTGCCGACCTTTTCGTGTCCGACAAAGGTCAGCGGAGCAAGCGCGGCAAGCACGATGGCTGTGGCGCACGCCGCAAGTCCTATCCATTTATACTTCATGACAAGCCTTAATTGTATATTTCATCACTTTGTGCTACGATATTGACGCTTTCGACATCGCCGACGGCATAGAAATCATCGGTAAGGGAAGGATGTATTTTGGTGGCACGTTCGAGGTTTTTACGGGACAGCTCATAGATATATTCCACGCCGGTCTTTGTGGAATTTTTCACGCGAAGGATGGCACGGCGTGCAAAATAGCGGAACACAAGGTTTTCGATATCATCGCTGCAATTACGGTTAGCACGGACGATAAGAAGCATTCTTGTATCGCTACGCACGGAACCGAGAACAAGCAGCACAAGGAAGGTGGCGGTACTGCCGATGGCGGCAACAACATAGTCGCCCACGCCGCAGCAGATACCCACAATGATGGTCCAGAACACATAGGCAGTATCGCGAGAGTCCTTTAGAGCTGTACGGAAGCGGACGATCGAGAGGGCACCGACCATACCAAGGGAAAGTGCGATATTATTACCGATGACGGTCATGACAGTACCGGTAAGCACAGTCAGCACGACGAGGGTCACGGCGAATTTTTTACTATAGATCGTGCCCTTATGGGTGATGGCATAGGACAGGAAGATGACCAGTCCCAACACGATACTGACACAGATATGCGCGGTGATCTGCTGCCAGGTCATATCGCCCTGTTTGGATA
>CAZAWG010000038.1:0-9488 GCA_964488785.1 uncultured Oscillospiraceae bacterium
GATATACGACCGCAATGGGCAGAAGCTTGTCACCAATGTCATTACCTATAATGTCGAGCTGAACCGTACGACGCTCGAAAACGGTGCTTCGGGGGAGATATTGTCCCGGTTTATTGATCTGATGGCGGAAAACGGCGTGGAAATACCCGATTCCTGCCCATTGACCATCGATGCGCCATATCGGTTGGACGAGGAGTATATCTTCGATTCGGAAAAAAACAGGCTGTTTGAGCGCTTTCTCTCCAACAACGAGTTGGAGAAGAGCAAGGTTACCGGCACCGATTTCTATGCCTATCTCACCAAACGCTATGGGATCGATGAGGAGCTTGCCGCAACCGTCAAAGGGCGCAAAATCGCTGCAATACGCTATGATATGGAACTTGCGGATTTTTCTACCGCTGTGCCGTATGTGCTTCTAAGGAATGTAGACGAAGCCCTTCGTAACGTCATTTCCGAGCATAAGCATGAGCTGCATGGAATAGAGCTTGCTAAAAGCTATACACGTACCTATGACCGTGGCAAAACACTCTGTCATATCTTAGGAAGTGTCGGTCCCATATATGCCGAAGAAGCCGATGAATATATCAAGGAAAAGGGCTACCCGTACAATGCCATTATCGGCAAGGACGGCATGGAAAAGGCGTTTGAGGACTATTTGCGCGGCATCGATGGAACGGCTGTGTGCGAGATGGACGAAAACAATGACCTTGTTGCCTATGAAGTGACCAAGGAGCCGAAGGAGGGCTATGGCGTGCGCCTGACGATCGATGCTTCCTTGCAGGAGATCGTTGAAAACGCGCTTGCAGAGCAGATCGCACTGGCGGTCGAGCTGGCCCAAAAGGAAAACCATGCCTATGCCGGCGAGGATTGCCGCGCAGGGGCGGCGGTGGTGTTGGATGTCAACACAGGAGCCGTCCGGGCACTGGCAAGCTATCCGTGCTATGACCGCAATACCTTTTCTGCCGAATTTAATACACTAAAGGAAGATCCCACCTCTCCGCTCATCAATCGTGCCACACAGGGGATCTATCCGCCCGGCTCTACCTTTAAAATGATGACAGCGGCCGCAGCGCTGGATACCGGGGTCATTGGGATCGATACCTATATCGAGGACGAAGGAAAATATATGAAATATGCGCCGACTTATACCCCGCGCTGTTGGCTGTATCTGCGCAATGGCGGTACCCATGGGTACGTCAATGTGGCGGATGCCATCAAGGTGTCCTGCAACTATTTCTTCTATACCGTCGCCGATGAAATGGGTGTGGATGAGATCGTTCGCTATGCAAAGGATTTCGGCTTAGGTGTCAAAACCGGCATCGAGGTGCCGGAAAGCGAGGGAATATTGGCAAGTCCTGCGTATAAAGAGGCACATGGCTATGTCTGGAGCCCCGGCGATACGCTGCAAATGGCGATCGGTCAGTCGGACCACGCCTTTACCCCCCTGCAGCTTGCCGTGTATATGGCGGCGATCGTCAATGGCGGCAACCGCTATCAGGCCACGCTTTTGCAGTCGGTGGATGAATATCATACCGGCAAGGTCGTGTACGAAAATACCCCAAAGCTTGTCAGCAAAACGCATTTGTCCGAATCCACCGTCGGTATTATCAAAAGCGCACTTCGCTCGGTGGTTGACGATGAGGGCGGCACGGCACGAAGTGTCTTTGGTGAAAAGCCGTATGCCGGCGATATCGGCGGTAAAACCGGCACGGCACAGGTTTCTAAGGGGAGCGATACAGTCCTGTTCGTGGGCTTTGCCCCTTATGACGACCCGGAGATCGCCGTGGCGGTGGTGGTCGAAAACGGAAATAAAAGCACACGCGCTTCCAGCGTAGCAGCAGCTGTGTTCGATCATTATTACCAAACACGTGAGGGCGGCCTGCCGGAGAACCCGGCACAGGAGCCGTGATCCATTACTATTTTTATGTTAGGATGTGTAGCATGAACAAGAATCAAAGCTCCTGCCCGGAGCGTTTGGGAACGGTCGGAGGACAGGCCGTCCTTGAGGGCGTTATGATGAAGGCGGAAAAACGTGTGGCTCTTTCGGTGCGTAAGACCGATGGTACCATCGAAACAGAAGTGACTGAATGCCGTTCGGTGCGCGAGAAAAATGCTTTTTTGCGCTTACCCATCGTGCGAGGCATCGTCAACTTTGTGGAAATGATGATCTTGAATTTCAAGACGCTCAACCGTTCGGCTGAGATGCTTGGCGAGGAAGAGGAGGAGCCGTCCAAGTTTGAAAAATGGTTAGATGCAAAGCTTGGAAAAAGTGCGGTAGCGCTTGCTTCGATCATTGGCACGGTATTGGGAGTCGTTCTGTCGGTGGGACTGTTTATCGTGCTTCCGGCGTTTATTTCCGATCTTGTAGCACGCTTTACGGATATCCGCATCATCAAGAGCCTTGTGGATGGTCTGTCGAAGATACTTATTTTTGTCGCGTATATCGCGCTTGTTTCGCTCATGCCGGATATGCGGCGCGTGTTCGAATACCATGGTGCAGAGCATAAATCCATCTTCTGTCATGAAGCCGGATTGCCGTTGACCACGGAAAACGTCAAAAAGCAGAGCCGCTTCCATCCGCGCTGCGGCACCAGCTTCCTGTTTGTGATGATGTTTATCGGTATCCTTGTGTCGGTGCTGTATATCGATGTGGATATCCGCTTGCGTGTACCCATCAAGCTTCTTGTGCTGCCGCTTGTGGTGGGTATTGGCTATGAATTCATCCGCTATGCCGGCAAGCACGACAATTTGCTTGTGCGTATTTTGTCTGCGCCCGGTCTTTGGATCCAGCGGCTGACTACAAAGGAACCGGATGAATCCCAGATCGAGGTCGCAGTGCGTTCACTGAAGGCAGCTCTTCCGGGTATCTATCCGCCGGAAGTATCCACGGAGAATACAGATGAAGGCTGTGTGGAAAGCGAGAAAACAGAGGAGAGAAATGCGGATACGACCGACTAAGGAGCATGATTTTCTATGAATTTTAGCTATAAACGGAGATAAAAGAACAGAATGACCATCAATGATTTTAAAGCGAAAGCGATCAGTGCCTTAGAACACCGGGTGGAAAATCCCCGGATGGAGGCTGAGCAGTTGCTCATGTGGGCATTGCACCTGTCGCATTCCGATATCATTATCCGTAGACGCGATACCGTTTCAAGAGAGGCCGAGGCACGTCTGATGGGTGCCATCAAGCGCAGATTGGCGCGAGAGCCCTTGCAATACATTATTGGCGAATGGGACTTTTATGGACTTCGTATGTTTTGTGGCCCGGGCTGTCTGATCCCGCGACCGGAAAGCGAGATGTTGGTCGATTTTGCCGTTCGTAATTTGCCGCGCGGTGGACATTTGCTGGATCTGTGTACCGGAAGCGGCTGTATTGCTGTGGCAGTCCTCAATAATCGCCCGGATGCAACGGCCTGCGCAGTCGATATTTCAGAGGATGCATTGTACTATGCTCGTAAAAACGCCGAATACCATGGGATTTCAAGTGATAGCTTGAAGCTTTTCTGCCAGGATATTCTGGATTATTCACCGCTTGTGATCCCGGATGTCATTGTGTCTAATCCACCTTATATCAAAACAGCGGATGTCGAACAGCTTCAACAGGAGGTGCTGTTTGAACCCTATATTGCTCTCAATGGTGGATACGATGGTCTGGATTTCTATAAGATCATTGCTTCCAAATACGAGCGCTATATGAAACCAACAACCAGCATTGCCGTGGAGATCGGATATGATATCTCTCGTGAGGTGGATGCACTGTTTCGCGGAAAACGCTTTCAGACCGAGCTTTTGTACGATACACGTGGCATTGCGCGTGTGTGTGTTGCTAAAAAACGCTTATAACCGTCTGAGCTGTAAGGAGAGAAATATATGAAACATAAGAAGCTTCTGCGTTTTGCTCTTGCACTTGTGCTTGTGAGTATGCTTTTGTGCGCGTGCGTGTGTGCGGAAAAAGTCACCTTTTCTCTGGGTGTGTTCGATTACACCGCCACCCATGTCAAGCTTCCAGGCGCCAGCGAAACCGGCGTGGTGCTGCCTATGACCGAATTTGATGTCGAAACGGGCGTGAGCGCCAGTCAAGCCGTGCGTACCGCACTTGCGGAGTCCGGATTGACGTTTGAAATGGACGATGCCGGGACCTATGTCGAAAGCATCGGTGCTTTAGAGGGCGTCGGTCTTTCCGGATGGCTTCTGTGCTATAATAACGATGATTTCGGCGGAATGGGACTTTCCTCCATCACCCTGAAGGACGGCGATGTGCTGGAATTCCACTACGCCTGTAACGCCGATGGTGTTACCGATGAGATGGGCTATGGCTGGTATGGACTGCCCATTTTCACACGCCTTTGCACCGGTGCGACCGAATTGTGCTTTGCGCGTTCTACCACCTACGATGCCTCCAATAACGCAGTCACGACCTATACCTATAACGGCTCACCACTTGCCGGAACCGGGACGAAAGCTGACCCTTTTTTGATCACATTGCCCATCGCTCCGGATACGGATGTGACCGCACTGGCGCTTTCATTTGATACCTCTTTACTTGCTCCATACCGAGTTCTAAGCACCGAACTGTCCAGTCCCCATGACTTTTCTGAGCCGCTTGACGTGTCGCTTTCCACGCGCGGCGGTCAGACAGCATATTATCGCTTGTCTGTCCGTACCGACCGGTGCGCCGATATCCGTGCCTCGCAAACGCCGCTTACCCGTGCTTCCTTTGCCGGTGTTTTAGCGCGTTTCCTCGAGCCGAATACCACAGCTACGGCGGCATTTGCCGATGTGAACGCTCGGACCCCGTATGCTTTCTCTATTGAACAGCTTGCCTTACATAGGATCACAAAGGGCTGTGGCGATACCCACTATCTCCCGAACGCGCTCATCACGTTGGAGCAGGCACTCGTTATGCTCTATCGCTACGATTGTGAGGCAGCGGAAAATTCCGCTGTGGCGGTCCTGTTCCCGGACAGCTCCCTTGAGGGACTGTCGGAACGCATTCTGTTCACAGACGATTTCGGCTTTTCCGAATGGGCAAAGGACGGTGCCGCCTGGTGCGCCGGAAAGGGGCTTTTCACCATCGATGAGACATTTGACCCCCAAAGGGCTGTTACCGGCGCAGAGCTTGCGGGGATGTTCGATGCTTTAAGCGCACAATAAAATATAAAATTCATATTTGCAGGAGGAACCATTATGGAACTCAGAAACAAAAAAATCAATTTTTTAGGTGACAGCATCACCGAAGGACATGGAACAAGCTGTGTCGAAGCACATTACTCGTCTGTTCTGAAGGAGCTGTGCGGTCTTTCGGAGATCCGCAATTACGGTATCGGCGGCACACGCATTGCCGTCCAGCATACTCCCTCGGAAACAGCAAGACATGACCTGGATTTCTGCGGTCGCTTTGCCCAAATGGAGGATGATGCCGATGTCATTCTTGTGTTCGGCGGTACCAATGACTACGGTCACGGAGATGCTCCGTTTGGTCATTTTGAGGATAGAACGCCCGATACCTTTTACGGCGCATTGCACACACTTTTTCGCGGTCTGATCGAGAAATACCCCACTAAGACCGTTGTCATCTTAACGCCGATGCACCGTGAGGGAGATCAAATCCCCAACGCGCTTCATGGCAAGACTCTAAAGGACTATGTGGATGCCATCCGTCTGACGGCTGAATTCTATTCGCTTCCGGTGCTTGACCTGTTCGCCTGTGCCGGTATTTGTCCCAATATCCCGGCACAGAAGGAAGCCTTTTGTCCGGATGGGCTGCACCCGAACGATATCGGAAACCGCATTCTTGCCGAAAAGATCAAAGCGTTCTTAGAAGCGATGTAACGAAACAGCTTGAAAGGAAGCCTTCCATGAAAGATACCCTGAAAGATACAATAAAAAAGAGCTTCGGCGATGGCGTTTGCCGGTTCATGCGCCGCTTTTTTGCGATCTATGGCGGCATACTCCTTGCTTTGGCAGCCTTAGGGGCGATGCTCGGCGAGGATAACGTGATGTTCTGCACCCAGATATTGTGGATCGGCTTGTTTGCCCTTCTCGTTTCGGTTGCCTTTGCCGTGACCGATGTGCTGTATGCTAAGAAGCTCGGTACAGTGTTTATCCATGCGGCACATTTTGTTCTGTCGTATGTGTCGTTCCTTATTACCTTTGTCTGGGGTGGGGGAGCTGAGTCGTATCTGCGCACCAATACTGCTTTTACGACCCGGATCTTCATGGTCATCTGTATGTCGTTTCTGTTTTTCGGTGTGTATGCGCTGTGCGCGGTCATCCGTTTTGCCGCTCATGGTGTGAAAAAGCACGGCGAGGATAAGAAGCGTGCCTATACACCGCTGTATGGCGATATGACCGACAACGAACAATGATCAAATAATCATACTTTGCAAATGCCGGGCTGTAAGAAACAAACCGTGTTTTTTACAGCCCTTCTGATAGGAGAACTTTTCGTATGGCGCAAAACCATCCATATCAATACGTGGCCACCTGTTTGTTTGGCCTTGAAAAATTTGTCGGCGAGGAGATCGATGCCTGCGGCGGCAAGCGGCTTTCCACCATCGATGGACGCGTGGTCTTTACCGGAGACGAGGACGTGCTTGCCCGCGTGTCGTTAAACCTGCGCTGTGCAGAGCGCGTATATATCCGCCTTGCTTCCTTCCGGGCCGAAAGCTTTACCGCCCTGTTCGATGGGACAAAAGCCATTCCCTGGGAGCAGTTCATCGGCAAACGCGATGCTTTCCCGGTCAAGGGACACAGCGTGAAATCGGCACTCTATTCTATCCCGGACTGCCAGAGCATTATCAAAAAAGCCGTGGTCGAACGGCTGAAAAGCGCGTATCGGGTCGATTGGTTCGAAGAAACGGGAACTAAGCTTCAGATCGAGTTTTTCATCCTGAACGATGAGGTGTCCATTATGCTCGATACCAGCGGACTGCCGTTACATAAGCGCGCCTACCGCACCGAAGCCGGTCTTGCCCCCATCCGCGAAACCTTGGCGGCGGCACTTGTTAAGATCGCTCGTCCCCGTGAGGATGTCCGACTCTGGGACCCCTTCTGCGGCTCCGGTACCATCGCCATCGAGGCGGCACTTCTTATGACCAATACCGCACCCGGTCTGCGCCGTTCGTTTGCCGCCGAACGGTATGCCTTTTTGGATAGCGGTATTTGGACGCGTGCCCGTGAACAGGCAACGGAAGCCATTCGCTCGGATTGCTCTTTTTGCGCTTATGCATCGGATATCGATCGGAGCGTTCTCAAAACGGCAGAAGCCAATGTGCGCCGTGCCGGGATGGAAAAGCACGTCAAGGTGTTCTGCAAGGATGCATTGGGGATTACAAACGATGGCGTTCGTACCACCATCGTCTGCAATCCTCCCTACGGTGAACGGTTAGATTCCCTGCGTGAAGCACGTGACCTCTATCGCGCCATGGGTAAGGTGTTCCCGGCTCTCTCTCCCTGGCAGATGTATTTCATCACCTCTGAGGAAGAATTCGAGCGCCTGTATGGAAAAAAGGCCGATAAGGTGCGAAAGCTGTATAACGGCATGATCAAATGCAACTACTACCAATATTTTAAGCGCGAAAAGAGTGTGACCGAATGAAACGCTTCGATATGCACGTACATACAAAGGAATCCAGCGAATGCGGAAAGATATCTGCCAAAGAGATTGTTGACCTCTATCGGACGGCCGGCTACGATGGCTTTGTCGTGACCGACCACGTTATCCCACGCTACCGCAAAAAATATGCTACGGAAGCGGATATGCTCCGTGTTCAGCCGGAGGGCTATTTTGCCGCGAAAAGCTATGCGGACACGGTCGACTTTACCGTGTTATACGGCTGTGAGCTGCGCTTTACCGAGGCTTTACGTACCGATTTTTTGGTATATGGTCTTGACCCGGATTACCTTCTTACCCATCCGGGACTTATGGATATGTCCATCGCCGAGGGCATTGCGCTGCTTCAGAACGATGGCTGTCTCGTCTATCAGGCACACCCGTTTCGCAATGAGATACAGATCGTTGACCCACAGCTATTAGACGGTATAGAGGTCTATAATGGGCATACCGGCTACGATTCGCGCAACGAATTTGCCTTTATGTGGGCAAAAAAATATGGTCTGCGTGCCATTTCCGGTTCGGATTTCCATAAAGAATGCGACCTTGCTCATGGAGGACTTCTGTTGCCGGACGATGTGGTCGATGAAAAGTGCCTGCTTGCAGCTCTGAAAAAGGAAAGCTATCAGCTGATCTTAGACCCCAAAACACTTGTATGAGGATAAAACAGTATAGAACAGTATAGAACAGTAGTATAGAAAGGATGCTCACTATGTCTACACCTCTTTTGCCTGAATTAAAAACCTGCCCGGCGGTGTTCGCCGTGCGCGATACTTACCAGATCATGGTTCCGGTCAAAAGTGACCTGTTGTTCTGGGTCACGGTGGGGGACAAGACCTACTATGACCACTCCAACGGCATTATTCGCTCTTCTACCCGAATGCACCGTGTGACGATCCCCATGAATAAACTGGATAAGGCGGGTGCATACACCATCACCTATCGCAAGATCATCAATCGCAAGCCGTATTTTCCGGAAACCGAGGAGGAGGTCAGCGCTACCTATTCCTTCCGCCCGGTGCCGAAGGAGGGAGATATCCATATCTACCATCTGTCGGATACGCACGGTCGATTTGAGTATCCTTCCAAGGCTGCCGATTTCTATGGAGACGACCTTGACCTTTTGGTCCTCAATGGAGATGTGCCCGATCACAGTGGCAGTGTGGAAAACTTTGATCTCATCTTTCGCCTTTGTGAATCGGCAACCCATGGCGAACGCACCTGTATCTTTTCACGCGGAAACCACGATACACGCGGTTTCTATGCCGAAAATATTGCGGAATATACTCCAACGGAGAATGGTCACTCCTACTTTTCGTTCCGTGTCGGTGCAGTTTGGGGCATGGTGCTGGACTGCGGCGAGGATAAGCCGGATACTCATGCGGAATATGGGCATACCGTCTGCTGTCATGCCTTCCGCGAGGAGGAGACGGAATACTTGAAAAAGATCATGGCACTTCCGGCGACCGAATACGGCGCTTCCGGTGTGAAGTATCGCCTTGTTATCGCGCATAATCCCATTTCCTTTACCGATAAGCCGCCGTTTGACATCGAACAGCCGTTGTATTCCGAATGGCTCTCTCTGCTTGATGCGAATGCAAAGCCGCAGCTCATGCTGTGCGGACATTTGCATACTACCGAGGTGTCGCTTGCCGGTGGACGTATCGACCAAAAGGGACAGATCTGCCCGGTGGTCGTGGGTTCGCGTGAAACAGTGGATCCGGAGACTAGAAAGCAGAACGGCTTTATTGGCTGTGCCGTCACGCTCACGGATGGAAAAGCCGTCGTTCGCTTCACAAATGCAGAAAAAAAGGTGTTAGAAGAAATGATCCTGCCTCTGGCAGACTGAATTGGCGAATGCCAAATACAG
>CAZAWG010000039.1:0-9482 GCA_964488785.1 uncultured Oscillospiraceae bacterium
TCCCTTGCGTTCATACTGCCGCTTGCAAGCCTTGCGTTGCATTTCTCCCATATATCGTCGCAGGTGGACGGCGACAACGGCTCGTATACGCCGAAATAACGCTGAAGCTCAAGGTGCGTCCAATGGTAAAGCGGATTACCGATAAGGCTCGGCATTGTTGACGCCCAGGCAGAGAAGCGGTCGTAGTCCGAAACGCCGTCGCCGCCCGTTACATATTTTTCATCGAAACCGCAGGCACGGATTGCACGCCACTTGTAGTGGTCGGCGTAAAGCCACGCCTCTGTGATGTTTGAAAAACGCTTGTTCTCGGCAATCTCCGACGGCACAAGGTGACAGTGATAGTCGATTATCGGCATTGCCTTTGCGTAGTCATTGTACAGACGGCGTGCCGTGTCCGTCGAAAGAAGAAAATCATTGTCCATAAATTTTTTCATATAAACAGCTCCTTTGGCAGGTGTTCTTTTGCTTCAAGTATACCAAACGGCAAGGAAATTGTCAACTCCTGCGGCAAAAAACAGTCGGATAATGCAAAAATCGGCGTGGTTTTCAATGATTTGTCACATACGAATAAGTTTACTCTTGACAAAGTGCGAAAATGAATGTATAATATTACAAGTACCGTGTCAGACAGCTGCGTACAATACGCCGAAAGGTATTTGTATGAGGAAAGTCCGGGCTTCTCAGGGCAAGGATAACAGATAACGTCTGCCGAGGGTGACCTTAGGGAAAGTGCAACAGAAAAGTACCGCCGCTTTTTTGCGGTAAGGATGAAAAGGCGAGGTAAGAGCTCACCGGCGCACTGGCGACTTTGCGGCCGTGTAAACCCTATCCGAAGCAACACCGCACGTGAATGCCGTTTGATCGGCAGCGTAGCCCTGCGCTTCACAGGTGGCAAGGAGCTTTATGGCAACATAAAGACAAGATAGATAGCTGTCAGGGGTGTGAGAAGTCACACCTTCACAGAACCCGGCTTACAGGTACGGTACCGTATTTTTTAAGTGAAATGGATGTAACATGAGAATACTTGGAATCGATTATGGAGACGTGCGCGTGGGGCTGGCACTCAGCGACCCGACCGGTTCGCTTGCCGGCGGCATCGGCACGATAAAGATCACCGGTATGAACAATGCCGTTGAGCAGCTCGCCGCGCTTGTGCATGAAAAGGATATCCATACGGCGGTCATCGGACTGCCGCTCAATATGAATGGTTCAGCCGGTGCTTCTGCCGAAAAGATACGTGTGTTCGGCGAAAAGCTGGAGACGGCCTGTCCGGGTCTTACCGTAGCCTATTTGGACGAACGCCGCACCTCGATCTTAGCGGCGGATTTTATGAATGAGACGGGTACGTTTGGGAAAAAGCGCAAAGCGGCTGTGGACACCCTGTCGGCGCAGATCATTTTGCAATCCTATTTAGACCGCCGCAAAAACACCAGTCAATAAGGAGCATATCATGAGCTATACTGCCACACAGGTTTTCGATTTCTGCCAAAAGAATCATATCCCCTGCTCCGAAGAAACAGCTTCTCGGTTTGATATCCTCTATGAAATGCTTACCGAATTCAATGCTCACACCAATGTGACCGCCCTAAAGACCGAAAACGACATCTGTTCGCGCCATTTCGTGGATTCGCTGTATCCCTTGAAATACGACCTGCTTCCGGAAAATGCGCGTGTGATCGATATCGGCTGTGGCGCCGGCTTTCCGGGTCTTCCCTTGAAGCTTCTGCGACCGGATATCGATATCCATTTTGTTGACAGCACCGAAAAAAAGCTGCGCTTTACAAAGAGCGTTTCCGAGCGCTTCGCCTTAGATGCTAAGGTCTATCCGGCACGCGCGGAGGAATTGGTCGCCGCAGGACACCGCGAGGCGTATGACGTGGTCGTATCACGTGCCGTGGCGGCTTTGCCGGTATTATGCGAATTATGCCTGCCTTTCGTCAAAAAGGACGGCATCTTCATTGCCTATAAAAGTGCTAAGGAATGCGACAAAGCGAACCCCGACAGCGAGCTTTCGCGCGCCCTAAAGGCCATCCCGGCTTTAGGGGCAAAAACAGAATGCATTTTGGAAGCTCCTTTGGCGGAAGCGGATGGCTCCGTCAGCGAACACGCACTTCTTGTTCTGCGCAAGGTAAAGCCCACGAATCCCATCTATCCGCGCCGCTATGCAGCTATCGTCAAAAAACCGTTGTAAGCAGAGAAAAGTCCATAGACACATATTGACCGCCGATATACAAGACCGGCGGTCTTTTTGTCCCTTATTCCATTTCAAAGGGAACGCTCTTTGCGATATTTTCAAGACAGGTCATCTCAAACGTAAAAATATACTCTATCTCCGTTTCTTCGCTATCACATTCTGTCTTTATGATCTGCGCCTGCGGTCGCCCGGCGCGTATGCGTTTTTCCAATTCGCGCTCTGCAAATACACTTGCAGCCTGCTTATCCAGAATCACCGATTCGACGGTATAGGCGCGTATCTTCTCCTCTATCCGGTCAAACGGCAGGACAACATATCCAAATAGGGTCGCATTGTTCACAGAATACTCCTTTTCATACAGCATATCCTTTGGATTCCTCGCATACGACAGTGGCAGGCGCTTGCCTAAAACAGAAAGCGTTGTGCGGACTTTTTCCGTTCCATAGCTCTTTTGACTACCGTTTTTGGCAATATGTATTTCATATGTATGCACCGTTTCTGCCCATACGCTCCCTCTGGCGCGGCGAAACAACGTTCCACTCTCTCTTGTCGGCACAAAAGGAGAAATAAGCATCTCGCCGCGTTTCACCGTTTCTCCGCTCGTAACACAGGCATATCCGTCCCATGCTACCACACGGCGTACCACACCATCACACGCCGCCACGATGTTGCAGCCCTCGCCGTCAGGAATGCGCTCACTCTGCTTGCGTTCATCCACCTCCACGTGGGCGATCATGCCGTCATAATTGATGGCAAGCCAGGATATACGTTCTTCGGCCAACAAAAAGCGGTTATAGAGGTATTCTAAATCCTTTGTCCGCTTGCGCATTCCCTCATGAACGCCGAGGGTATCAAGCGTTTGCAAAATGTCCGCTTCGGAGACCATCTCGTTTCCTTCCACACGGATATCCCACACACGCCCCAATGCGGTATATACCAAAAGTGTCGCAAGCACCAAGCCAACGTACAGCCCTTTGTGCTTTCTGCTGCGCTCGATATAGAACGGAAGCCCGGACTGCTTTTCCACCGTGATACGGCAGTCCGGGTTTATCTCGTTTGCACACGAAATCACCCCTTCACGGTCACACAGGCGCACCCACAGGCGAAGGGATGTCGCACCTGTTCGCTCGATGCCGCGCATAGGCACACACAGTCTTAAGCCCCCAATGAGCCTTTCCGGACGAATGCCCTCAATGCGGATACACGCCCGTCCGGCAAACCATGAAAATATAAAGCATTCCCCCTTTTCTATTCATGCTCGCGTTCCAATTCCAGCCGTTCGAGCAAGCCGCACACAGCCATATTGCCACCAGCAAGGCATTTTAGCTGAAGTCCACGACCATAAATACGAATATACATATGCTTTGTCCGAATACGCACATTGTTTTCACTGTAATAGTCCAAATGCCGCACACCCTCTATGAGTATCTCACGGTCGGATAGCATTTGAAAAACGGCTCCCTCTGTTATCGCCACAACAGGTAATTCCCGATAGTGGTCGCGCGGCGCCGGTCCTTTGGTTTTTATGATATGTTTATGCATAAAACCTCCATTGTATGCCGAATCCATCGTCGCCGGATGTCTTGTCACGCTTTTTTCAAGACTACGCATTCAATGGCATTGCTTCTCATACATTCATAGCAGAACGATTCAAAAGGAGCGGTCATCATGCGAAAAATCCTCGATGGATTCTGCATACTCTGCTTTTTGGGAGTGTGTATCAGCTCTTTCATTTTTGCAAAAGCTCTGTCCCGGTATACTCTACAGGCACTAAAGCTGTGTGCGCAGGTCTTAGTCCCCTCGCTGTTTCCCTTTCTTGTTTTTTCACGCATCGGACTTGCGACCGGTTTCTCCCGGCGTGTCGGAAATGCGCTGTCACCGGTACTCTCGCCGCTGTTCGGCGTGCGGCGTGAGCTATGTGGGGAATTGCTCATCGGTCTTTTCGGCGGCTTTCCGAATGGAGCCTTTGCGGCCGGAGAAGCGTACCGGAGCGGTCTTTGCACCAAAAGCGAAGCGGAATATCTATCGGCAATTGCCAACAATGCCTCCTTTGGCTTTGTGGTAACGACCGTGGGGCTATATGCCTTGGGAAGCCTCAAGGCCGGGTTTCTGCTCGGAACAGCGGAATGCGTGACCATCGTTTTGCAAGCACACCTCTTACGGCTATGGTTTTCGGTGAAAAAAGGAACCACAGGGGTGTGTACGCCAACGTCCGGCTCAATCATTGCCGCCATCTGTACCGGTGTTCGCGGCAGTGTGGAAGGTATGCTTTCCATAGGCGGCTATGTGATCGTGTTTTACACGCTTTCCGCATTGTGCAGCAGAGGTTTTTCCGAAAATGCCCTGCTATACGGGCTGACTAAGGGGCTATGTGAGCTGTCCAGCGGTGTGATGAGCTGTGCAGAGCTTGCCTTTCCGCAGAATTATCTTCTTTGTGCCGCCTTACTCGGCTTTTCCGGCGTTTGTGTATGGCTGCAGGTCGCGGACATCTGCCAAAAGCATGGGTTATCTGTAAAGCCCTTTCTGTTCACACGATTTGCCGGGATGGTGCTTTTTCCGGCGGTCACAGCACTTTTGCTATTGTGCTTGCCGGTGCGCAGTCTTGCCGTGTTTGCACCTGGCGCGGTCATACCTACCACACCCTTTTACACCTCTAAGGCAGTATATGTGGTGTTCACTCTGTTTGCCATTACGGTGTGCAGAAGCCGCAAAAATTACCATCGGAAGTGATGCAGCGCATTTCGCAGAAAATAAATTAGAACTTGCGATTTGGGTCTTGCAAAACCTCGTTTTCTGTGCTATAATATAGAATAGGTTAAGCTTTAAGTAAGACAAGGAGGAACAAACCAGTGAAAAAACATGGCATTCCGGAGGACATCGAGCCATGCTGTGAGCTGTGTGAGTATTTTGTGCGCATGGATGGCTCCGGTGAAACGCTCTGCCGCTACAAGAACAGACTGCGCAAGGTCGATGAGTTCGCCGTTTGTCGGCGTTTTTCCTTCAATATTTTTGCCTATAAGCCGCTCGTTCCCACCTTGCCAAAAGCCTTCGATTTTACGAAAATATAAAAGGAGCCTGTCATGAACGATTTATTCACACGCTTATATGAGATCGGTATCATTCCCGTCATCAAGATCGAGGATGCCGCAAAGGCTGTTCCACTTGCTAAAGCTCTTTGTGAGGGCGGACTTCCGGCAGCAGAGATCACGTTCCGCACACCGGCGGCCAAGGACGCCATTCGCGCCATTGCCGATGCTTTTCCGGATATGCTCATCGGTGCCGGAACGGTATTGAACGCCGAACAGGCGGATGCCGCCAAAGAGGCCGGGGCGCATTTCATCGTCAGTCCCGGACTCAATCCCAATACCGTTCGCCATTGCCAGTCCATCGGAATGCCCATTCTCCCCGGCTGCTCGAATCCCTCTGACATCGAAGCGGCGTTGGAATTAGGCTTGGATACCGTTAAATTCTTCCCGGCGGAAGCGGCCGGTGGGCTTGCCATGCTCAAGGCCATGGCGGCTCCCTATGGAAATGTGCGCTTCATGCCGACCGGAGGCTTGAACGAGAATAACATCTTGAACTACCTCGCTTTTGATAAGATCATCGCCTGTGGAGGAAGCTTCATGGTCAAGGATGAATATATCCGTGCCGGTGAATTTGACAAGATCCGCGCCCTGACCGAGGCTGCCGTAAAAAAGATGTTAGGCTTCTCTGTCAAGCACGTTGGTATCAACCGTGAAAACGCCGAGGAAGCACGTACACTTGTGAATGCCTTTGCCCCGTTCGGTCTTGCGGTTTCCGAAAGCGAGGGCGGCTATTTCATCGGAAGCGATATTGAGATCTTCAAGAAAAAGGGCTATGGCAGGTATGGTCATATCGCCATCGGCACCAATTTCATCAAGCGTGCGGAAGCATATTTAAAATCCAAAGGATTGCGCTTTATCGAGGAATCCAAGCAGCTCGATAAAAACGGCAATTATCCGGCAGTCTATTTGGATGGCGATTTCGGCGGTTTTGCCGTGCATCTTCTCCAAAACAAATGAGTGCGCCCCACTTTGCCCTGTATGACAAGGCGTATGCCTTGCTGCGTGATGTGACACCGCGCCGCGAGGATTGCGGACAGCACTGCGGCAGACGTTGCTGTCATACCGGCTCGTTTTCGAATGCTTCGACCGGAATGCTGCTGTTCCCCGGCGAAAAGGAATATCTTTTGGCGCATGGCGTGAACGCTTCCCGGTTTACCGAAACAGACGATGGCACCTTGTTTGTGTGTGACGGACACTGTGACCGCCGCCTTCGTCCGCTTGCCTGTCGGATGTTTCCCTATTATCCGCATATCGAGTCGGATGGAAGGCTGCGCATTCTTCACGATCTTCGTGCGCTTTCGGTGTGTCCGCTTCTCACCTCGCGCTCCCTTCGCCGCGCTCCGGTGCGCTTTTTGCGGAGTATGAAAAGCGCGGCTCGTCTGTTACAGAGTGACCCCGAGATCGCGGCAGAGTTGCAAAAAAACAGCGATTTTCTTTCGTCTCTTGCCGCCCTGTGCAACAGTCTGTACTCGAAAGCCCGGAGGTGAACACACTGGAATCCAACAAGTACTTGCGTTCCTTTTTTTCGCGTGCGCTGAGGCTGTTCCTTCAGAATGAATTGACGGCCGCCGCCGCTGAAATGGCGTATTATCTGGTATTTGCCTTTTTTCCGCTGCTCATGGTGGTTCATGCCTCGCTATCCATGGTGCTTTCGGATTATGCCATCCAGAATACCTTTTTCTATTCGCTGCTTCCCGATATGCTCGAGGAGCTTGTAAAGACCTATCTCGACCACGTTGGCGAAAACGGCGACCTCTCCTTCCTGTTTTTGGGCATTTTCTTAACGGTCTATACCTTATCCAAGTTCATGAAATCCGCCAAACGCACCATTCGGCGCATTTATCGGTCGAAGCGCGGAAAATACCTGTTCACCGAATGGGGCATTTCCATTGTGCTGTCCTTTCTGATCATTGCCGCCTTTTACGTTTCGCTGTTTTTGCTCATTCTGGGAGGACAGCTGCTCGGCTTTGTGGAGGGACTTTTCCCGGCGTTTCGTGTGCTTCATCTGGAATCGCTCACACGCATTCTCTTCACAGCCGCTACCATCTACACGGTCGTGACCTTATTCTATCTCTGGATACCCCATGTAAAGCAGAGCTTTTGGGACGTTCTCCCCGGCACGGTTTTCACCTCGGTGTGCTGGGTGCTTGTCTCGTCACTGTTCTCCTTTTATATGAACCATTTTTCCAAATATTCCCTGATCTATGGCTCACTCGGTGCGTTTATCATGCTCATGCTGTGGATCTATATGTCGTGTCTCATCCTGCTGCTGGGAGCCGTGGTCAATGCCGCGCTCCGGAATAAGCCGGATGCACCGGTCATCACTCATAGCACCGAATCGTAATTTTTATCCCGAAAGGAAGCCTTTTCCATGTCCATTCAAGAAGAACTCCAAGCCGCCGTGCAGGAGCTATTTTCCACCGCACCCACCAAAAAGGGACAGATCCTTGTGGTCGGCTGCTCCACCAGCGAGATCCTCGGAAAGAAGATCGGCACAAGCGGCGATATCCATCCGGCAAGCATCGTTTTTGACGTACTGCGTAGCGAAACCAACAGGCGCGGAATGTATCTTGCCTGCCAGTGCTGTGAGCATCTGAACCGTGCGCTGGTGGTCGAACGCGCCTGCGCTGAGCGGTATGGTCTTACCGAGGTCATGGCTGTGCCTCATGAGCACGCCGGCGGCAGCTTTGCCACCGCCGCCTATCGTGGGTTTGATGAGCCGTGCCTTGTCGAAGAGCTATGTGCCGATTGGGGCATGGATATCGGTTCCACGCTCATTGGTATGCACCTAAAGAGGGTGGCTGTGCCGGTTCGGCTTTCGGTAAAAGCCATTGGTGAGGCTCCCCTTACCGCCGCACGTGTCCGTCCTAAATATACCGGCGGTCCGCGTGCCAAATACGAATAAATCCGTCACTCTGTCGGTCATCCTGTCCGACCTGTAGAATATATTTAAAGGAGAATTTACTATGCAAAAGAAATTAAGAGCCGGTATCATCGGCGCCACCGGAATGGTCGGACAACGCTTCGTCACACTATTGGCAGAGCATCCCTTCTTCGAGATCTCCGTTCTTGCCGCCAGCAGCCGCTCCGCCGGAAAGACGTATGCCGAAGCCGTGAACGGTAAATGGAAAATGAACGTGGATATTCCCGAAAAGGTCGCTGCCATGACGGTCTACGATGCCGCTGAGGTGGAAAAGGTCGCTTCCCTTTGCGATTTCACCTTCTGCGCTGTGGACATGAAAAAGGACGAGATTCGCGCCCTTGAGGAGGCGTATGCCAAAACCGAAACACCGGTGGTTTCCAACAACTCCGCACACCGCTCGACTGCGGATGTGCCCATGGTCATTCCGGAGATCAACCCGGAGCATATCGCCATTATTGACGACCAGAAAAAGCGTCTTGGCACCACACGCGGCTTTATCGCCGTCAAGCCGAATTGCTCCATCCAGAGCTATGTGCCGCTTTTGACGCCGCTTCGCAAATACGGCATTCGCGAGGTCGTTGTCACCACCTATCAGGCCATTTCCGGTGCCGGAAAGACCTTCAAGGATTGGCCGGAAATGATCGATAACGTCATTCCGTTCATCGGCGGCGAGGAAGAAAAGAGCGAAAAGGAACCGCTTAAGATTTGGGGTACCTATAAAACCGGCGCGATCGAGCCGGCGGACTCCCCCATCATCACTACCCAGTGCCTACGCGTACCGGTGAGCGATGGACATACCGCGGCTGTTTTCGTTCGCTTTGACAACAAGCCCTCCAAGGAGGATATTCTTTCGGCATGGAACGAATTCGGCAATACGCTTTCGCTTCCCTCTTCGCCGGAGAAGTTCATCCATTATTTTGAAGAGGATAACCGTCCGCAGGCAAAGCTTGACCGCGACACCGATAAGGGCATGGCCATTTTTGCCGGACGTCTGCGCGAGGATACGGTATATGACTACAAATTTGTCGGTCTTTCCCATAACACGCTGCGCGGTGCGGCAGGCGGCGCGGTGTTGATCGCCGAATTTCTCACCGAAAAGGGCTATATTACCGCAAAATAAGCGCAAGACCCCCTGCAGCCACGCGCAAATAAGCTTTTGCCGTGGCTGTTTGTATGTAACTACGACTCCAATATCGAAAGGTTAGACTGCTATGGGAACGAAGATAACTGTACCCGAATTTCTCGGTTCCTCCCTTACACTCGATAAGATCCCCATTGG
>CAZAWG010000040.1:0-9458 GCA_964488785.1 uncultured Oscillospiraceae bacterium
CATAGTCGATATCCAATTTCATGGTACCACGTGCCTTGATGGCAAGGTTGACGTGGTCAGCAATGGTGACATTTTCGGGATCGGACAGGTTTTCGATGCCGAAATACTGCTCAGCCTTGCGGATACCATCTGCCGTGAGAGTAGCGGTGCGTGCTTTTTCATCAACGATATAGTCGCCGGTGATATCCTCGTGTGATTCCTTGCTGTCTAATTCCTTGATCACATGAGCGCTCAGCGAAGCGGCGAACTTATCCGCCTTGACATACATATCCGACGATTCATCGCCCTGACCGGAAATGATGAGCGGCGTTCTTGCTTCATCGATGAGGATGGAGTCCACCTCGTCCACGATGGCAAAGGAATGCCCACGCTGCACCAGAGCGGTCTTGTTGGTGACCATGTTGTCGCGCAGATAGTCAAAGCCGAATTCGTTGTTGGTGCCATAGGTGATATCGGCAGAATAGGCGACCTTACGCTGTGCCTGGGTCAGACCGTTGACGATCAGACCAACTGTCAGGCCGAGGTAGTTGTACACCTTGCCCATCCATTCACTGTCGCGGCGCGCCAGATAATCGTTGACCGTGACAATATGCACGCCCTTACCGGTGAGCGCATTTAAATACGCCGGAAGGGTAGCCATCAAGGTCTTACCTTCACCGGTCTTCATTTCGGCGATACGTCCCTCATGGATGACAAGACCACCGATGAGCTGTACGCGATAGTGCTTTTTGCCAAGCACTCGCCAGGAGGCCTCGCGCACGGCGGCAAAGGCATCCGGCAAGATGTCGTCAAGCGTTTCGCCGGCGGCAAGACGCTCCTTGAGAGCGGCAGTCACACCGCGAAGCTCTGCTTCACTTAACGAAGCATAATGATCGGAAAGCGCCTCGATCTTTTCGATGATCGGCATCATCTTTTTGACCTGTCGTTCGCTGCGCGTACCGAAAATCTTGGTAATTACAGACATTTTTATAATTCCTTTCAAGAATGCAAATTTGTATACAGTATGCATTATACACCTTTTTTCCGTATAAGTAAATATGTATGACGAAAAGTTAACAATTATTTGTGACGATTTTTTTGCATTCGTTTTCGAACCTCCTTTTTACACCGAACAAAAGAACTGCAAAGAGGAAAAAATACCGAAATTTTTCCGGAATGCTTGACAAAACAGAAGATAACCGCTATAATTATCATAGATAAACAGTATGCTTTTTTATGCGTACAGGTTCGGAGATGATTCTTATTCTCAGTATGACCGGTTGCGGCTATGCCCGCCTAACTTCAAACGGAGTGATCCTCACCGCCGAGATCAAGTCCGTCAATTCTCGTTATCTGGATATCAACTGCAAGTCTCCGCGTGCTTACAGCCGCTTGGAGGAAAAGATCAAAACCGCCATTGGCACACACGCCACACGCGGCAAGATCGATGTGTATATCACAGTCGAAGCAGCGCCCGGAGAAGCAAACACCACACTTTCGGTGGACGAAGGGTATTTGAAAAACTATCTTTCGTGCTTATACACACTGCGCGATAGCTATGGACTGAAGGACGATATTTCGGTCATGAGCGTGGCGCAGAATCGCGATATTTTTACAGCCGCCCGCGCCGATGAGAGCGTGGAGGAGCTGTGGGAGCGGTTGGCTCCGGTATTAGACCGGGCGTTGGAAGAATTTTCTGCCATGAAGCGCACCGAGGGCGATCG
Source organism: uncultured Oscillospiraceae bacterium (assembly GCA_964488785.1). GTDB lineage: Bacteria > Bacillota > Clostridia > Oscillospirales > CAG-382 > UMGS882. The sequence goes on from CAZAWG010000040.1 coordinate 1,704, forward strand.
GTTAGCCGCCGATATGCTTTCCAAACTGGATGTGTTAGAAAATTATGTTATCCAGATCGAGACGCTTGCGCCGAAGGTTGTCAAGCAATATGAGGAGCGTATCACCGCGCGCGTGGAGGAATATTTATCCGGCGCGGAGATCGACCGGGCGCGTATCATCGAGGAGGTCGCCATTTTTGCCGACCGTGTAGCGGTGGACGAGGAGTTGGTGCGCTTGAAGAGCCACCTTTCCCAGTTCCGTCAAATGCTAAAGGAGACTGGCGATGCGCCGCGTGGGCGCAAGCTTGACTTTTTATTGCAGGAGATCAACCGCGAGATCAACACGACCGGCTCTAAATGCAGCGATGCCGCCATTGCCGCGCTTGTGGTCGAAGCAAAAAGCGAAGCGGAAAAAATACGCGAGCAGGTTCAGAATCTGGAATAGCGCGAACAGCAAAGCGCACAGGAGAGAGGAAAATACATGAAGCTTATCAACATTGGCTATGGAAATCTGATCAACACAGCACGTGTGGTATCGGTGGTCAGTCCGGATGCCGCGCCCATCAAGCGTCTGGTGCAGGATGCACGCGATGCAGGAAGGTTGATCGATGCTTCCAGCGGCAAAAAGACCCGTTCGGTGATCGTAGCCGATAGCAGTCACGTGGTGCTTTCGGCGCTGAGCTGCGAAACGATACAGGCGCGTTTAAATGGAGATGGAGAGGAAAATGACACAGAAAGTGATGAACACGGAAGATAAAAAGGGACGATTACTTGTGATATCCGGTCCCTCCGGCGTGGGAAAGGGCACGGTTTTAGCCGAGCTTTTCAAATCGGGCGAGGACTATGTATATTCGGTGTCGGCGACCACACGTGCGCCGCGCGAGGGGGAAGTGGACGGGAAGAATTATTTTTTCAAGACCCGCGAGGAATTTCTTCTCATGATCGAGCGCGGAGAGCTGTTGGAATATGCCGAGTACAATGGGAATTTTTACGGCACGCCGCGGCATTTTGTGGATGAGCAGACCTCACGCGGCAAGAACGTGATCCTTGAGATCGAGGTGCAGGGCGCAATGAAGGTCAAATCGCGCTGCCCGGAGGCGGTCATGATCTTTATCGCACCGAAAAGCAAGGAGGTCTTACGCGAGCGTTTATACGGTCGCGGGACGGAATCCGAGGGGGTCATTGCAGGACGCATCGCCATTGCGGAGCGTGAACTGCGCTCCTGCCTATTATACGATTACATAACGGTCAACCGTGAGGGCGAAGCAGCTTCGTGCGCGGCAGATATTCGTGCTATCGTGCGCGCGGAAAAGCTCAAAACACGGGAGCGTTTTGCCGACGTATGCGACTTTTTTAAATAAGCTACGCTCGGTTTAGGTCAACAGAAACACACATTTTTTTAGAAATAACAGTTACGACAAGGAGCATGAAATATGTCTAAGCCATCCATTGCAGATCTTTCGCAAAACAACAAATACAACCGTTATACGCTGGTCATGGCAGCCGCAAAAGGGGCACGCTATGTGATCGACAAGGAAAACTATGGGAAGGAGCATCCCGAATACGAGCAGTATAAGGCGTTGACGACCGGAAAGAAGTCGGAAAAGAGCGAGGAAAAGCCGGTCATGGAAGCCATCAATATGTTATATCGTGGGGAAATGCTCATCAAGACACACGGCGAAGACGGGGAATTGGAAGAAATCGAATTGACCGACAAGGACAAGGAAATGATCGCTGAGCAGGAAAAGGAATCCGTCGAAGAATCAGAGCAATAATAATGCGCGGCGAAGCGCCACCGTCAAAGCTCAAATGAAAAGGCAAAAAGACAAAGAACGTTCCACTGCCTATGGATAGACGCTGTAGCCTTCCGACTTCGCAAATCTGTAGAAAAAGCAAAAAAGAACGTTCCACCGCCTATAGATAGGCACCCAAGCTTTGGTTTCGCAGAAACCGATAAAATCACCTTGCATTTGCACGAATTATATGTTCCGGAGGTGAATGTGTGCTGTTTGCAAATGTGCGCATGCTCCATGCGCCCTATTCGATCGATAAAAGCTATTGCTATCGGGTCCCCTTGCAATTGGAGAGCCACATCCGCCCCGGAAGCATGGTCGTTGTCCCCTTTGGTGGGGGCAACAGCACAAAAAATGCCGTGGTAGAGGAGCTGTGTTCCGAAACCTCCTTTGACCGGGAAAAGCTCAAGCCCATTTTGGGCGTGCCAGGAAAATATATGTATGTAAAGCCGGAATTGCTCGATTTGTGTCATTTTATGAGCAACCGGCTGTTCTGCTCCGTAGGAGATGCGATCAAATGCGTTCTTCCGGCCGGGCTTGGCGTGAAACGCACCACCTTTTATGAGGCTCTCCCGGAGACAGAACAACCTCCGATCTCAGATACCTTCAATGCGGCAGCTTTAAGTATGTTAGATCGATTATCCTGCATGGGACGTATGTCTGCCTCCGAGCTTCGAAAGGAGTTCGGTCCTGCCTCTGTTTCAGGCGCACAGGTGTTATGTGACCTGGGCTTTTGCCGTTCGGAAGAGGGCTATGAGTGTACCGTCAATACCAAAAACGAAAAATATGCGGCTCTTTCTGAAAACGCAGAAATATTGGAGCGTTTAGTGGAGGGGACTCTGCCGTTATCCGCCAAGCAGAGGAGCCTTTGCGAAGCACTTTTATGCGCAGAAAATGCGTTGCCGTTATCCGAGCTGTTAGCCGAAGCCGGCGCCGGAGCCGGTGTTGCCAAAGAGCTGGCAAAAAAAGGGATTATTCGCATCTACGATGTGGATTTAGACCGCTCTGAAAAGGTATTGCACGCCTTTGACCGCAAGGATTACGGCGACTTTACCCTGTCGGGTGAGCAGAATGAGGCACTGTCACAGCTGTTGGAATTATATCATGCGCCGGAGGCTAAGGCGGCGCTTCTCTGGGGCGTGACCGGCAGTGGCAAGACCAATGTTATTTTAAAGCTCATCGATCAGGTATTGGCCGATGGGAAAACCGTCATTGTACTGGTGCCGGAGATATCCTTGACGGCGCAGACAGTCGGTCGGTTTGCGGCGCGTTATGAGAAAAACGGCATTGCACTCATCCATTCGGCACTTTCGGCCGGGGAGCGTATGGATGCCTGGCGGCGTATCAACGAGGGCGAAGCACGCATTGTCATCGGTACGCGCTCGGCGGTCTTTGCTCCGCTTGAAAACATCGGTCTTATCGTGATGGATGAGGAGCATGAAAGCTCCTTCAAATCCGACCGTTCACCCAAGTATCATGCACGCGACATTGCCAAATTCCGGTGTGTATACCACAAGGCGCTGTTTGTGATGGCGTCAGCTACGCCTTGCATCGAGAGCTTTTACAAGGCACAGAACGGGACATACGCCTTTGTCAAGCTGACCTCGCGCTTTGGCGGAAACAGTCTGCCGGAGGTGGAGTTCCATGACATGAAGTCGGAGCCATACTACGAATTGCCGGAGGATGCCTTTGATCCCACAGCCCCCTCTCTTTTGCCGGGAACCCCGGCAAAAACGGAAAACGAAGGTTTGCCGCTTGTATTGGGCACGCGCTTGCGGGAAGAATTAAGCGATTGCCTGTCGGCCGGAAAGCAGGCGATCTTATTTGTCAATCGGCGCGGCTATCGTGCCTTTGCCCTATGCCGCAGCTGTGGACACGTATTCACCTGTCCCAATTGCAGCGTATCGCTGTCACACCACAAAAATAAGCGGACAGGGGTCAGCCGAATGCTCTGCCATTACTGTGGCTACAGTGAGCAGACACCGGAGCTTTGTCCGGCCTGCAAAAAGGAACGGATCTCCTATGTCGGCAGCGGAACGCAATTGGTAGAGGAAACGCTTGCACGGCAATTTCCGCAAGCACGCGTGCTTCGCATGGATGCCGACACGACAGCCGGAAAATTTGGGCATGAGAAGATATTGACCCAATTTCGCGCCGGAGAAGCGGACATTTTAGTGGGCACACAGATGGTGGCCAAGGGGCACGATTTCCCAAGAGTATCGCTGGTGGGCGTGGTCATGGCAGATACCTCTCTTTTCATCGATGATTACCGTGCCAACGAAAAGACCTTTTCATTGCTTACCCAGGTATTGGGACGTGCCGGACGGGCACAGGGCGTGACCGGGCGCGCGGTCGTGCAGACGTATGTGCCGGACAACGAGGTGCTACGCCTTGCCGCTACACAGGATTATGAGCGTTTTTATGCTTCGGAGATCGAATTCCGAAGGTCGTCTGTCTTTCCGCCGTTTTGCGATATGATCACGCTGAATTTTGCTTCATCGGTGGAAACGGATGTGATCAATGCGATAAAAATATTTGGCGCGGAATTGGATGCGCTTGCCAAGAGCGAATTCAGTGATGTGAAATTTATCCTGTTTGGACCGTTTCGGCATGAGCCATACCGCTTGGCCGGACGGTATCGGATGCGCTTTATACTCAAATGCCGTGCCGGTACGCGAATGCGTCAGATGTTAGCGGTGTTATTAAAAAAGTACATTGCGGCCTTCAAAAATGTAACGGTTTCGGCAGACATCAATCCGACCGATCTATAAACGAATTTATGAGAGGAGCCAGAGCATATGGCCATTTTAAAGATATTGACAGAAAAGGAAGCCAATGAAACATTGCGAAAGACCAGCAAGCCCGTCGCCGAGATCACGCCTAAGCTCGAGACACTGCTCGACGACATGGCTGAAACGCTCATCAAGGTGGGCGGTGTTGGACTTGCAGCAGTACAGGTCGGCATTTTACGCCGCATTTACATCATTGATGCCGGGTTAGAGGAGGATCGCCATGAGATCATCGAATTCATCAATCCGGAGATCGTTGCAGGTGAGGGCGTTCAGGAAGAAGCAGAGGGCTGTTTATCGGTGCCGGGTAAATACGGCATTACGCGCCGTCCGGCCAAGGTAACGGTTCGGGCGCAGAACCGCAAGGGTGAATATTTTGAATACACCGGCACGGGGCTACTCGGACGTTGCTTGTGCCACGAATACGATCACTTAGACGGCATTTTATACACCGATAAGGTCATCGAAATGCTCGACCCCGACGACTACGAGTAGCGAAAGGAAAGCCCCTCTGACGTGCAATATGCGTTTTCCGCATATCACCCTACTGTAAGCTTGCAGAAACAAAAAACCAGCTCGTTTCCCTTTGGAAAAGGATGAAGCCTTCCGGCTTCGCAGACTCGATTTAGCATTCATTATTTTTAAAGGAATATAGGCATGAACATTATTTTTATGGGAACCCCCGATTTTGCAACCAAAAGCTTAGAGGCTCTTTTACAGGCCGGTCAGAACGTCGTAGCCGTTGTGACCCAGCCGGACAAAAAGAAAGGGCGCGGTATGAAGGTCGCTTATAGCGATGTTAAGGTCTATGCTCTGGAGCAGGGCTTGCCGGTGCTTCAGCCGGAAAGTCTGCGCGATGAGGCCTTTTTGCCGGTGTTAGAGCAATATAAGCCGGATCTGATCGCGGTTGTCGCCTATGGAAAGATATTGCCGGAGTATATATTAAATTATCCGCGCTTTGGCTGTGTCAATGTGCATGGCTCCCTGCTTCCCAAATATCGCGGCGCGGCACCCATCCAGCGCACCGTCCTTGATGGTGAGCCGGTAGGCGGCGTGACCACCATGCGCTTAGATAAGGGCATGGATACAGGGGATATCTATTTTACCGCCGAGGTTCCGGTAGGAGAAAATATGACGACCGGCGAATTGTTCGATACGCTTGCTCCTTTGGGCGGTGAATTGCTTGTGCGCACGGTCGAAGCACTGGAAAACGGTTCGGCACAGCCCATTCCGCAGGATCACACCCGTGCGACCCATGCCGAAAAGATCACGCCGGAGGAATGCTTAGTGGACTTTTCGTTGGATGCCAAAGCCGTGCATGACCGCATTCGGGGACTTTCTCCGTTTCCCGGCGCATTTTCGTATTTGAACGGCAAGACCATCAAGCTGTATGACAGCCGCGTGAGCGCACAAAGCGGCACTCCCGGCACAGTGTTGGAAGCCACACGTCAGGGTGTAGTCATCGCCTGTGGGACCGGCTCGGTCACGTTGTCCGCCTTCAAGCCGGAGGGAAAAGGAATGCTAACAGCCGCCGATATGGTCAACGGCCGCAAGCTCGCGGTCGGTATGCAGTTCACAAAAGAAAAATAAGAATGGACGAATCGAAGGAACACATATGTTTTTTATACAGGCACTTGGCATTTTAGGCGCACTTATCTGCATTTTATCTTATCAATGCAAGGAAAACCGGATATACTATATCGGGCAGGCGGTCAGCGGACTATGCTTTTCGATCCACTTCTTCCTGTTAGGCTCATATACCGGGGCGCTTTTGAATTTCATCAACATTTTTCGCGGTATCGGCTATGCGGCGGAATCCGCAAAGCATAAGAGGGCGTATGTGACCCTGTTTGGCTCCGGCTTCCTTTATGTGCTTGCCACCGTTTTCACCTACGATGGACCCTTTTCGCTCATTGCCTGCGCGGCACAGCTCATCGGCAGTGCAGAGATGTTCTGGGGACATCCGGTTGGAATGCGCGTTTTGCAGTTCTTCTTTGTATCGCCCGGTTGGATCCTTTATAATGGCAGTGCCGGCTCGATCGGCGGAATTTTGTGCGAAGCCTTTAATATGGTGTCCATTCTGGTCTTTTTCCTTCGCACACGGCTTTTGCCGCGCTTGAAGCAAAAACAATAAAATCTATAACAAGCATATTAGGGAGTGATTCTTTTGCCATATATGTATTACAGCGCGGATTCCATGTGGACCTATCTTGTCCTTGTGCTTCCGGCAGTGCTTATAGCTCTATGGGCTTCTTCCAACGTCAATTCCACCTTTAAAAAGTATTCTAAGATACCCTGCTCCAACGGCTGTACCGGAGCCGAAGCCGCACGGCGTATTTTAGATGCAAATGGCTTAACACACATTCGTATCGAACACGTTTCCGGCTCCTTGACCGACCACTATGACCCCAAAGCCGAGGTCATTCGGTTGTCCGATTCGGTATATGCCAATGCCAGCGCCGCCGCTGTCGGCGTGGCGGCACATGAAGCCGGACACGCCGTCCAACACAGCGAAGGCTATTTTCCACTTGTGGTGCGCAATGCCATCATCCCGGTCTGCAATATCGGCTCGAATCTTGCCATGCCGTTGATCCTGTTGGGCTTGGTACTCGATATGTTTGGGTTATGTTCGCTTGGTATATTGGCGTTTTCGCTGTCTACGGTCTTTCAGCTGGTCACGCTTCCGGTCGAATTCAATGCAAGCGCACGGGCACTTCGCGTGCTTTCGGACAGTGGACGTTTCACGGATACCGATCTTACGCACGCCAAAAAAACGCTTCGCGCGGCGGCATTGACGTATGTGGCGGCATTAGCGGTATCACTTGCTAACCTGCTTCGTCTGATCATTCTGGTCGGCGGACGCAGAAACGATGACCGTTAAAGAGAAAAAGGGCTGTAACAAAGCTCATGTTAAGTTCTTTTGCGGAGCTTTTCTTGTAAGAAAAGCGACCGAGGTCAAGGGCAAGTAGCCCTTGTCGCCCTTCGCAAAGGGCGAAATCCCCCTTAACGCGTCAATAATACGCGGGAGTGGGTGAATTTTTTGGCGCATATAGCGGCAAAAAAGAGGGCGAACCCACGTATGGGGTTCGCCTCAGCCTGTAGCAAAGCTCATGTTAAGTTCTTTTGCGGAGCTTTTCTTGTAAGAAAAGCGACCGAGGTCAAGGGCAAGTAGCCCTTGTCGCCCTTCGCAAAGG
>CAZAWG010000041.1:0-9186 GCA_964488785.1 uncultured Oscillospiraceae bacterium
AGGCAGCATATTCGAAATTGCCGCCCAGCCCCACGCCCACCACGATAGGCGGACAGGGATTTCCACCGGCGCGGGAAACGGTATCCACCACGAACGACACGATATCATCCTTGGTGGCAGACGGGGTGAACATTTTCATAGCGCTCATATTTTCGCTTCCGAAGCCCTTAGGCGCGGCTGTGATCTTGACCTTATCCCCCGGCACGATGGAAACGTGCAAGACGGCCGGTGTGTTATCCCCTGTGTTCACACGCTCAAAGAGGGGGTCACGCACGATGGATTTACGAAGATACCCCTCTTCGTATGCTTTCCTTACGCCCTGATCGACCGTGTCCTTCAATGGCTCTCCCTCTAAATATACCTCCTGCCCAAGCTCAATAAACACCACGGCAAGCCCGGTGTCCTGGCATATGGGCACATTGATCTTAGCGGCCGCCTCCATGTTATCCGAAAGCTTTTGCAGCATGGAGCGAGCAAGCGTATTTGTTTCCTTTACTTCGCATTCCGTGATTCGTTTTGCAAGAGAGGCGGGCAATACATAGTTTGCTTCGATGAAGAGACGAGCGACCTCGTCTCGAATGATTTCGGTATTTAGCGTTCTCATGGCAATTCCTTCCGTTTCCTTATTCTATATCAGCCGCTGAAATCGTTGTAGTAATATTGGGCATTGGGGTCACGATAGCCAAGATCGTTTGCGTATTTTTCGATCTGATCCTCAAGCGGCGTATCCAATTCGTTCTGTTTTTTTTCGTTTTCATGCTGTATATCTGTCAGTCTTTCTTCCAGCTCTTTACTCGTTTTTTCCAGTTCATTCAATCGAAGCTGTTGATGTATACCAAGCACAAGAAACAGTAAGATAAGTCCAATGAGAATACAGTTTTTGGCAAGATTCATATTTTCACTTCCTTATTCTTATGACCAACGGGAGAGCTTTCTCTTCCGGAAGCGTGTATAAAGCCGGAGCAAAGCGAATGCGCTCTGCCTGCAAAGCAAGCTCCTTCCCTTTTCACAAATGCGCAAAAGTGGGGATAGCAGCCGTTTGATCTGTCTTTTTAAGAGCCGGACGCATTTTAGGCTTACCCCCATCAACAAGCGCGAGAGTGTCACACGGTAAAGGCAGACCCCCATAAGCATGACCGGCAGCTCATACCAGCGGTAGTTGCCATTGTTATACGCATACGCACATAATAGCACAAATGCGCCGCCGACAAACATGAAAAGTATATCCTCAAAGAAAACAATGATTGCCGGAGATGGCAGGAGTTCTCTTTTTATGCGCATCAGATCGTAGAGCATCCCCCAAAGCACGCCGCAGACAAAATAGGCAACAAGCACCGGAAGCACGGCACGACCAAACAATATCTCCATTCGCTACGTGTTCTTTCGGAACAGGTGGAAGGCTCCGCCCTTTTTGTGCGTTACGGAATCGGTGTAATAGACCGCTCCTATGCGTCCGGTTGCCGTTACGCGGCCAGCTTCAAGGTCCAATATCTCAATGCTCAAGGCCTCTCCCTCCACCGTAAGACCACCCTGTGCGACGGTCATCACGATGGAGAATTCATCAAAGCTCTCGACCGACACGATCCCGGTAAGCTCGGCACGTGTGCGGTCGTTGATAAGTATGCTCTCACACGGTGTTTTCTGCATATACAATCCCCTTTTCACGGTTCTTGTATAAGCTATGCGGCAGGCGGCTATGTTATTCCAAAACGCGGTACAGCGTTGCGGCCTGATCCTTTCCCACCGTTTCCCTGACATCGGTCACTTCGACCGATAGCGTTTTTTCGCCAAAGGTGATGGCGATCACATCGCCGAGCTTGACGTCATAGGAAGCCTTTGCCGGGCGGCCGTTGACCGTCACATGATCGGCATCACAGGCATTATTGGCAACGGTTCGCCGCTTAATGATGCGCGTGACCTTCAAATATTTATCGAGTCGCATGGTTTAATCCTCTTTTTCTGCATTTGCCGTGGTCTCGGCGATATAGCGGTTATTCTGTTCATACAGCGCTTGCTCGGCATTGATCTTTTGCGCATAGGTAAGCCCGGTGATGGCAAAGAGCAGTTCGCCGATTTCGGAAGCATCCGAGCCCGGTGTCAGAGCGGCTGCCTTTTGCTTGATTTTCTCAATAAGGACTTCCGGATCCTTTTCTACGGCAATCCCCTCTTTTTTGCTGCGCGACAGCAGCTTTTCGGCGCGTATCAAGGACGGAAGTGCGCTCGACACGCTCTCAAGCTGCTTTTGGAGCGTATCGCGGCTTTTCTCGGACTTTTTGATCTGCTCCCAGTTTTTGAGTACCTCGCCGGAATCCTTCACTGTTACGTCTCCGAACACGTGCGGATGACGAAGCACCATCTTTTTGCACATCTCATCGGCAATGGCATCAATATCGAAGCTTTCATTCTCTTCGGCGATCTGTGCATGGAAGAATACCTGAAACAGCACGTCTCCCAATTCCTCACGCATTAAGGGAACATCCTTCCGGTCAAGCCCCTCGATGAACTCATAGGTCTCCTCGATCATGGCATTGCGCACGCTTTCGTGGGTCTGTTCTCTATCCCAGGCACAGCCATCCTTACTGCGCAGGATGGCAACAAGCTCGCGCACATCCGCAAGGGTGTATTTTTCCTTGCTTCCAAACTGTTTGATCTGTTCAGTCATCGTATTTTCTCCTCTCTTACTTTTATTTTCCAAGCCAACCGCGCTTCTCAAGAAACGCACATATTTTTTCGCCCTTCGGAAGCATCAAGACTTCCGCTCGGTTGATCCCTTTGATGAACAATAATACGACCACATACACAAGAGCTGCACAGGCGATCGAAGCAAGTGTTACAAGCTTTGCCGGCAGATGCCCGGAAAGCGCATACGCTATGCCCCAGGCAACCACGCCGCAAAGGATACCGGAAATAAGCGGTTTTAAAAACACGCGGCGGATCTGTGGCACAAAGCCGGTGTAACGGATGACAAAATATAAGTTCATGCTCATGATGGTCAGATAGCACAGAGCCGTACCAATGGCACTACCCAAAATGCCGATGCCCGGAATACCGGAAATAAGGTAGGTCATAATGAGCTTGACCACAATACCGGTGGTGGTGGATAAAATGGTTTTTCGCTCATACCGATGTGCCTGGAGGATGGAATTGGTGATGGCGATGATGCCAAGGAAGAAGATGGAGCAGGAGATCACCGAAAGAGCCTCCGAGGCAAGCGTCAAGGTGGTCACCTGACCGGAACCGGTATCGATGGCTTCGGTGCGGTATAAGAAGGAAATGATGTTCTCAGAAAGCACGCCCATGCCGATGGCGCACGGAAACGCAATGATGGAAGCCATGCGGAAGGCGGATTCCATCTGTCCGGCGCATTCTTCCTTTTTCCCGGCGGCGATGGCAGCGGAAAGTGCCGGAATGATACCGATGGCAAACGGATAGATCAGCGGCGGTATCATATTAAACAGCGGCACGACCATGGAGGAATAGGTTCCATAGAACGAGGCGGCGGCGGCTTCGGTGATACCGGCTTCCACCAGACGGCGAGCCATGATAAAGGTATCGATGGTATTGGTCAGTCCCATGATGGAGGAAGCAAGCACGATGGGAATAGCGGTCACGATAAGCTCTCGAAGCAGACTCTGCCACGTGCGCACCGGCATATCGGTGCTTGCCGCAAGGCGTTGCTTATATTCGCTCGAGGCATGATAGCGTGCCTTGACGATATAGATATACACCGTCGCTCCGATCACGCCGATGGTCACGCCGGAAATGACAAATGCCGCTACCAGCGGAAGCTCATAGTGCTTTACGATGTAGAAATACCAGGCAGACAGCAGACCGATCCCCAATTTTCCGACCGCTTCGAGGATGTTGGACACCGCTGTCGGCACCATATTCTGCAAGCCCTGAAAATAGCCTCTGGCTGCCGAGGACAGGCAGATGAAAAAGAGAGTGGGCGCGATGGCGATCATGGCAAGATAGGAATCGGTCAGCTTCGAAAAGGTGGCAAAGGAACGCGAAAAAGCGATCATGACCACCGTTCCGGCAAGACCAATGACCACAAACAGCCGGAGCGCGATGGTGAAAATGCGATTGACCTCTTTGAGATTGCCGCGCGAATTGCTGGCGGCGACCATACGTGAAATGGCGACCTGAAGCCCGGCAGTGGAGATCATATACAAAGAAACATAAATACTGTAGGCGGCATTGAAGTATGCCATGCCATCTACACCGATGGTATTCGTGAGCGGGATCTTGAACACTGCGCCGATGACCTTGACAAGGACATTGGACAACATGAGTATCACCGCGCCAAACACATAGGTCTGGCTCTTCTGCTTAGACAATAGAATCGCCCTTTCGTTTTAATAGATCGTGCTGTAGAAATGCTCGGCGTAGGCACGGTCAAAGCCGGCATATTTTTGGGGATCAAGGTATTCATACGGATATTTCACGCAAAAAGCGCGTTCGATACGTTCACGGTCGCGCGAAACATATTTTGTCACGGCGCCTGCGCCTGCCGACAGCACGGTATGATACTCCCCCATCATATAGATGTTATACAAGCATTCGGTGCCCGGAAGCGCAAAGCCGGTATTATCCAAGTTGCCGACCGTATTTTTCTGGCGATACATATAGTACGGCTCAAAGCCGGCACTGGTTAAGGAAGCATTTGCAAAGCTTAACATCCGGGAAGCCGCACGGGAGGAGGAATCCACCTCGGCGGTGTTTTCCATCTTATATTCCGAGGAGCGCTTGAGGGTAAACGCATGGACAGTCACGTTTTCCGGACGAACCGCGCACACCCTTTGCAGGCTTTCGCAAAAGCTCTCGGTCGTCTCGCCGGGCAGCCCGGCAATGAGGTCGGTGTTGATGCAGTCAAGACCGATGTCTCTTGCCATATCCATGCAGGACAGATAATCCGCAAAGGAATGCTTTCGTCCGACGCAAGCAAGCACCGTGTCATTGGCGGTCTGTGTGTTGATACTGATACGGGTGACCTGCCCTTCCTTCAGGGCGCGCAGCTTGTCGGCGGTGATCACATCCGGACGACCGGCTTCAAAGGTGAATTCCACGCCATCAAGTGCAAACAGCGTGTGAATATGCGAAACCAGACGCTTAATCTGCTCCGCCGACAGCACAGCCGGCGTTCCTCCGCCCACATACACACTGGAAAGCGTAAGCCCTAAAGACTTTGCCGTTTCGGCGATATCGGAAAGCTCCTTCAAAAGGGCTTCCAGATAATCCGGGATAAGGGCTAAAAGGCGCGGTGTGGTCGCCGAAACAAACGAGCAATACCGGCATTTGGAGGGACAGAACGGAATGGAAACATATAAGCTGAAGGTATTCTCTTTTAACGGTGCGACTAAACGCTTTTCATTTTTGGCTGTGCGAATGCAAAGCTTGGCACGTTCGGGATACACAAAATAATCCTCGCACAAAATGCGCTTGACTTCGTTTTCGTCGTAGCGCGTGAGATAATCGGCGGCAAGCTTTGCCGGGCGAATGCCGGTCACGATGCCCCACGGTGGGCGATAGGAAAACAGCTTTTCAGCCGCATCCAAAAACGCTTCGCCAACGGCAAGCTTGACAAGCATTCGTTCGGAATACGCAGAATCACAGCTTTTTTCGCATATAGCTGCGGCATTTTGCTCGAACACCTTGAAGAAAACCGATACCCAAACCGAATCCTCTTTGCGTTTTACCTCAACGGCAAGGCTTTTTTCATCGGTATCCCTTGGTGAAAAGGTCTCGCACGGCAGATATAGGAGTGCAAGTGCCTGCAAATAGTTTTCCTTGATGGAACTCGTTTCATCCTGTAAAGAAAGCTTCATACAATCACAGCTTTCTTGTATCCAACAGGATGGTGACCGGTCCATTGTTGACGAGCGACACCTTCATGCTGGCACCAAATTCGCCCGTGCCGACCGTAAAGCCATACGTTTCGCGAAGTGCTTGCACATAGCTCTCATATAACCGGTTCGCTTCCTCCGGTGCGGCAGCTGCCATAAACGAGGGGCGATTCTGCCCTTTGCATTCGGCGCAGAGCGTGAACTGCGACACCACAAGCATTTCGCAGCTCTCGCCTCTTTGCACGAGCTGCACCGGTGACAGGTTCATACGGTCGTTTTCATCGGTAAAAATGCGAAGATTGGCTGTTTTTTTGGCAAGCAGCTCTACTTCTTTATCGGTATCGCCCTCAAATACGCCGAGAAGCACTAAAAAGCCCTGACCGATCTGTGAGATGGTCTTTCCTTCTACCACAACATCGGCATTTAAAACACGTTGTATCAATGCGATCATAGAGATAATCCTTTCCGTTTGCAGGTCATTAGGAGAAGCCGCGCGTGACATCGATAACATCCTTGATTTTCCTCAAGCGCGACACGATGGAGTTGACATGGGAGGTATTGCGGCAAGTGATGGTCAGATTGATGATCATACCGCCTGCCGAGGTTTCCTTGGAATTCATGGAATGCACCGGCACGCGCATTTCCGCAAAAACGGTCGAAAGATCGGCAAATATGCTGATAGAGCCGTTGGCATAGATTTGCAAATGGGTTTCGAAGGAGCCTGTTGTGTTGTCTCCCTGCTCAAGCGAAACGCGCGACCAGCGCACCGTGACCCAACGATCCTTTTCTTCTTCCTTTTTCAGTCCTGACACGGCGTTGGGACAATCGTATTTGTGTACCGAAACGCCAAAGCCGCGTGTGACAAAGCCGATGATGCTGTCGCCCGGAAGCGGATTACAGCATTTGGCGAAGCGCACCTGACAGTTGTCGATGCTGTCTACGATGACGCTCTGGATAGCACCGGAGGCGTTCTCCTTTTGACGCTTGGTTTCAGAAATCGGATCCTTATCGGTGGTGACGATGGCATCCATGGGATTGGCATTCTTTTCCTCGTCCACCTTGACGGTACGCTCGAACTCATCGCGAATTTTCGCGGAGAATTTGGTGACCGACATACCGCCATAGCCTAGATTGTTGTAGAAATCGTCCACATCCACAAAGCCGGAGCGTTTGGCAACATTTTCGACGATCTCCGCCTTTTGGGCATCCGAGCAAGCCAGACCTGCACGCTTAAATTCGCGGTCGATCTCGTTTTTGCCCTCCACGATGTTTTCATCGCGCTTTTCCTTTTTGAACCATTGGCGTATCTTATTCTTCGCTTCGCTGGTCTTGACGATCTTCAGCCAGTCGCGGCTGGGGCCTTTGGAGGAAGCGGAGGTCACGATCTCACAGATCTGACCGGTTTGAAGCACGGTATCGATGGGTACGATGACGCCGTTGACCTTGGCGCCCACCATTTTATTACCCACCTGCGAATGGATGGAATAGGCAAAATCGATGGTATTCGAGCCATATGGCAGGCTGATGACATCGCCCTTAGGAGTAAAGATAAACGTCTCGTCCTCAAATAAGTCGATCTTCAAGGGACGCAAGAATTCATCCGCATCACCGGCGGTGTTTTCGTTTTCGATGAGAGTTTTGATCCATTTGAGCTTTTCGGAGATATTTTCCTTGTCCACATCGCCGGATTTATATTTCCAATGCGCCGCGATACCATATTCCGCGATCTGATGCATTTCCCAGGTGCGTATCTGCACCTCGATGGGAATGCCCTGCCGACCGATAACGGTGGTATGCAACGAGCGGTACATATTGGGCTTGGGCGTGGAAATGTAATCCTTAAAGCGACCCGGCATAAGGTTGAACATTTCGTGTATCACGCCAAGCACGGTATAGCACTCCAGCTCGGTATCCACGATCACGCGAATGGCATAGAAATCGTATATTTCATCGAAGCTCTTATTCTGGTTATACATCTTTTTATAGATGCTGTAGATGGACTTGACGCGCCCCTCTAAGGTGAAGCGAATGCCCATTTCTTTAAGCTTTGCGGCGACCTGATCCTTAGCAATGCCTAAGAAATTTTTGCTCTGCCCATAGCGGTATTCGATATCCTTGCGCACCTCATCGTAGCCAATGGGGTCAAGGTACTTGAGCGCCAGGTTTTCAAGCTCGTTCTTGATACGCTGGATACCAAGCCTGTGTGCAAGAGGCGCGTAGACGTGCATGGTCTCTAACGCGATGGAACGCTGCCGTCCCTCGCTTTTGGCGCTGAGCGTGCGCATATTATGCAGTCGGTCGGCCAGCTTTATGAAGATCACGCGGATATCCTTGGACATGGCAAGGAACATCTTGCGCAGATTTTCGATGCTCTCGTCCTCTTTGTTTTCAAAGTGGATATCGGTAAGCTTTGTAAGACCATCGACGAGTTCAGCGACCTCTTGACCGAATTTTTTATTTAACAGCTCAAGATTCGTCTTATCCTTACAGTCCTCGATGGTATCATGGAGAAGGGCGGCACAGATGGAATCGGTGTCAAGCTCTAACTCTGCCACGATGATAGCGACCGAGATAGGATGTGTGATATAGGGCTCGCCGGATTTGCGGAACTGCCCTTCATGCATCACAGCGGCATACTCATACGCCATTTTGATCTTTTCCATATTGTATGGATGCTTCGCATATAATAACTGCTTTTCCAATTCGCTGTAGGTCACAGGCATAGCACGCATTCCTTTCTCATACGCCGGCTTTAACAAAGTGTAGAAATGCCGATCGATTCAAATCGACCTTCCCCTCGGTCGGCAAAAGTGTGATATTCACTTGATCCGGGTCGTCGGTCCGGGCAAGCTCGATGAGCTTCATTTCTGCAAACACCTCAAGGGCTATATTGAACATACACGGTGAGCAGACGGTTTGATACTGTGTCGCCATCTGATTGGCTGCGCGGAAAATCGAAAAGGAACGCGCACGTCCTTTATCCCGGATAGCAGCCTTCAAGTACAGAAAAATGGTACGGAAGTGTACCAGCTCCGGGATATGCTCCTTCGGGCAGGTTATTTTTCCGCTTTTGACACAAGAGAACATTTCCTCCATACGGTGCTTTTCGGCATATGCCTTACTTTCCGGTCGGACATCCCGCACGATCATCTGCACAGTCTGATTGCCGCGGAAGTCGTTATAGCCGAGCGTAAACAGGAAATCAGCTTCCATCCCCTCATAGTAGGGAAAGCGTTCTTTAGACATTCCAAAGTAGACGGCCGTCATGGTCACGCCGTCCTTTTCAAGGATCAGCTTCAAATGCTTTCCTTCGCCGATGGAGAACAGCTCGCGTATTTCT
>CAZAWG010000042.1:0-9081 GCA_964488785.1 uncultured Oscillospiraceae bacterium
AGTATAGCAGCTTCTTGTGAATTCTTCAAGTGTGCATGAAAAAAGAGAAGGAACCCTTGTTGTGGCTTCCTTCTCAAAGCTTGTATGCTATTGACTGCAAATCGTCATCTTATTTTTTGCAAATATAATAAGTTCAAAAAAGAACTATTTTAATTATATCATATAAATCATCAAAAGTCAATACGAAATGAAAAAAATGTTAATGATTATCGACATTCTATCCTGGCTTAGCAACCGTTCAAGAAACGAATTGATCAATATCCTTCTTGAAAGCTCTGTTGATGATGTTGAAAAAAGCGGATAAAGGGGGTGTAGTATAAGCGACACCCCCTTTTATCTAATTCTTCTCCACGATTTTGATGTTCTCCGCCGAAAGCCCTGTCTCTTCCATTACGATGTCGGTGATCTGTGCGACCTCGCCGGTGAGCAATCCCGATGTCTTGACTACAACATTGATACTGTCACCCGTCATAACGGCAAAGCATTCTTCAAAGCCCTTCGCCTTGATCATTTCCTCGACTAATGCCTCCGTCTCCATGTGGGAAGCAATGCTTATCATCCGGTCAAGTGCTTCGTCCTTGGCATCCGGCATACTTTCGGCACTGTCTATGACCACCTGTAGTGTTTCTAACGCTTCCTCGCGTGAACGCTCACGGTTCTCCTGTGCGCTTGTAAAATAGCTGTCCGGCTCGTGTTCTACCGCATCGGTCACATTGTCCACAAGCTTTGCTTCTCCAAGGATCTTAGTGCTTTGTTCACTTCCCTGTGTGGTGTAGAGATATGGACCATCCGTCGCCGTGGGCTGGGTGTCGCCGCTTCGAATAAAATCGGAATACACCGACACGCCGATGATGCATAAGCAACAGCCTACAAGAAGGGAGCTTTTGTGCTTGATAAGAAATGAAACGATTTTTTTCATGGTGTACCTGTTCCTCCGGTCACATAGATTTTGTTTTTGGACAGCTCTAGGGCAGTGCTGACGGCAGCGCAGATCTCATCGCGCACGTTTTCCCGATCCCCCCCTTCGCAGACGATCAAAACACCGCTTAGGCGTGGACACAGTTGCTTGACCACCACCGGCTCGCCCCCCGTGGTGCGGCTTGCAGCATAGGCAAGGCTTTTTTCGCTGGTTTTCGAGGTGCGGGCGGATGCGCCGGAGCCGTCTGCGCTTTCCACAATGCTGGCATTGCTTGCATATACCGTTTCAAAGGTGTTTTCAGCCGTGATAAAGACCTTTGCTTTACCGGCACCCTCGATCTGCTCGATGGTTTCGCAAAGACGCGCTTCGGTCGTGGAAATATACCGGGCGAGAGGATCGTCCTTTGGTAAAGTCGGTTTCTGTTTTTGCCCTAAAAAGAACGACAGGGCAAGACACAGTGCCCCTACCCCCAATAGCACGGGGAGTAGAAGCGTGCGTGTGCGCTCGAATGCTTGAGCTTTTGGTTGTTCTTTCATGCTTTATCATCCTTGCTCGATGTTTTATGATGCCTTGACGGCTTCTCCAAACAGTGTGTGAAGCTCTTCTCCGGCGGCAAAAGCCGTCCCGGACTCTATCCCTTCTTCCCAAAAGGCTTGAACCGAATCGATGCTTACAATGGTCTGCCCATCCTGTTTCGTGACATTAAAGGATATGTCAAGCCCGGTGGGGGTTATTCCATATTTTTCAAATAATATTTGCTTTGTTTGCTTCGTCAGCTCTACACGTGTCTTTTCCAATAGCGCCGCTTCCGGCTCCGCTCGCGGTGTGACCGGGGAAGCCATACTTTGCTCGGCCTTTTCAAAGGCTTGCTTTAGCTTTTCATCCGAAAGGTCGTTTGAAAACAACGAAAAGACGGTCAAACAGACACACAATGCGCATATCAGCTTGAGTGCCTTATAGCAGGCACTTTTTTTTGCATTCTCTGCCAAAAGGTCACATAACAGTGCTGTAGCGCAGACAAAAAACAGTCTGGTAAAGCCACTTTGCAGAAATTCCCTCATCGTATACTCCTTCACTTTATAGAATAGAGCTGGTCTGTAACAGAACGGCAAGCGATAAAATACCACTCACCGATGCAAACAAGCAGATGGCAAGGAGAATGTTTAAGGCTCCTCCCACGCTGTCTAAAAAGCCGCAAAGCTTGCGTGAACCGACAAGCCTTGCACAAAACGCGCCGCACACTACACAAAGCTTCACACACAGTACACAGCAAAGTGGGGGAACGAGCATATATAAAAGATATGCGATCCCTAATGCGCCGGTCGTGCTCTTGATCAGCTGTATACCGGCAAGCACCGTGTGAAAGCTTTCGCTCAGCATATTGCCGGCAACCGGGATGAGTCGTGCTGCCGAAAAGCGTATGCCGCGTATCAGAGAGGTGTCGGCCGCGGCGGAAGCGCGCAGTGCGACTGCCTGTACACAGCCAAACACCGCGAACAGCACACCTAAGCCCCAGGTGCAGAAGCTTTTTAGAAAGCTTATCACGCCGGATAGCTCCAGACTTTTGGCAAGCGTACCCAAAACGCCTAAGGCAAGCACTGTCCGCACACACGGAAGCATCACACCAATGGATAAAACCTGCGTCAAAACGATGGAAAAGGCGTTGGCGGAGCCGGAAAGGGCGGCTGTGCTTACCTCACCGCTGCTTGTGAGAAGCAGACCGATCGAGGTGTTTGCACCAGTCATCCAGGAAAGCTGCTCCTCTAAATACAGCTCAACGGTTTGAATGACCGGTCCTATCGCATCCAAAACGAGCGTCACACCGCCTAAAAGGCAGGCAAAGTCCAGCAGTGTGCCGCTTGTCCCTAAATGCGCCGCAAAAACGTCAATGACCGCCGAAGCAAGGATCACGGCAAGCAAGGGCGCAAGCAGCGAAAGTCCGGTGTGCAGTGTGTCATACAGGCTTTTAAGTCCATGCGTGAAAAAGGCTTTGGGTGAGAGAGCCTCGGCGGCTTTTGCGCCCATAGCCGTTATGTCCTCCGGTGTTACGGTATCGGACAGCACTGCCTCAAGCGCTGTGCTAAGTTCGGTGGTCATCGACAGCGTTGCTTCCTCTGCCATGCTCCGACAGGATAAGATAAGACTGAGAAAAAGTGCTGTTAAACACCCGATTAAGAGCTTATGCATGGATAATCCTTCCCTTTTTGCAGTCATTTGTTCATTTTAGCAGTGCGAACACACGCTCAAACGTCCGTTGTAACAGCGGCAGACATAAGACGAGTATTACACTTTTGCCGCATAGCTCAACACGTGCTCCAAGTGCCGTTTCTCCGCAGTCGCGGCAGGTGTCTGCGGCGAGTGTACATAAAACGGCGATGCCGCAGGATTTGAACATCAGAGCAAACATCTCCGTGTCCGCAAGCTGTGCATCCAGCTGACGCAGATATTCGACCACGGGAGAGACGATCTCATAGGCACATATCGTGAAGCCCAGACAGACGACTAAAGACAGAAACGTGGCATACTCCTCTTTTAATCGGCGAAAGACTAAGATCAGAGCCAAGCCAAGAATGGCAAAGCCGAAAAGCTTGTATAAGCTCATCACAGACCAAAGGTGCTTCGCACAGAGGTGAACAGCCGGTCGATCTCGCCCACTAACATGAATAATACCGTGATGATACCGGCTACCGTCACAAAAACCGCCTGCTCGTCCCGACCGGAGCGGGAGAGTATGTTTCCTGCCACCGTCACCAACAGTCCCACTCCGGCTATGCGTAAGATCAGTGTTACATCCATACCTTTCTTCCTTTCTGCATTTTTACAGAAGAAGCAAAGCCGCAAGCAGTGCCCCCAATAGCCCTAACCGTTTGTACAGCATTTGCCGAGCGGCGTCCTCCTTATCTGATTTTTCGTTTTCTACCGCTATTTCGCCTAAAAATCGCGCAAGTCTTTCGCTTTCTACGGCGCGAAAGCCGCTTTTCCCAAGACCTTCAGCCAGCTCTAAATAATGCGTGCGCATATTGTCCGATAGACCAAGCTTTGTCTGCTCTAATGCCTGTGTCAAGGCACCCGGTTCCCCGTTTCGTAAGATAGCGCATAGCTCAACACGTGCTCCAAGTGCCGTTTCTCCGCAGTCGCGGCAGGTGTCTGCGGCGAGTGTACATAAAACGGCGATGCCGCAGGATTTGAACATCAGAGCAAACATCTCCGTGTCCGCAAGCTGTGCATCCAGCTGACGCAGATATTCGACCACGGGAGAGACGATCTCATAGGCACATATCGTGAAGCCCAGACAGACGACTAAAGACAGAAACGTGGCATACTCCTCTTTTAATCGGCGAAAGACTAAGATCAGAGCCAAGCCAAGAATGGCAAAGCCGAAAAGCTTGTATAAGCTCATCACAGACCAAAGGTGCTTCGCACAGAGGTGAACAGCCGGTCGATCTCGCCCACTAACATGAATAATACCGTGATGATACCGGCTACCGTCACAAAAACCGCCTGCTCGTCCCGACCGGAGCGGGAGAGTATGTTTCCTGCCACCGTCACCAACAGTCCCACTCCGGCTATGCGTAAGATCAGTGTTACATCCATACCTTTCTTCCTTTCTGCATTTTTACAGAAGAAGCAAAGCCGCAAGCAGTGCCCCCAATAGCCCTAACCGTTTGTACAGCATTTGCCGAGCGGCGTCCTCCTTATCTGATTTTTCGTTTTCTACCGCTATTTCGCCTAAAAATCGCGCAAGTCTTTCGCTTTCTACGGCGCGAAAGCCGCTTTTCCCAAGACCTTCAGCCAGCTCTAAATAATGCGTGCGCATATTGTCCGATAGACCAAGCTTTGTCTGCTCTAATGCCTGTGTCAAGGCACCCGGTTCCCCGTTTCGTAAGATAGCGCAAAAGCCCTCTTTCTCTAATTGCTCGTTGTGAAAGGAGGCATACAGTGTTTCCTGCGGCAAGCCTCCATGCGAGATCCCGTTTTGCAGATGAAGCATAAGCGCGGCAAGCGCATGACGATTCTTCTTTTGCCGCTCAAGGTCTTTGGCACGGCACAAGCCGTATAACGTTATGGCACTGCTCACTAAAAGTATGCCAAACAGCTTTAGCATACCGGTTCGCCAAGCGGCTCACCGTCTGCATTGTACAGTGTACACGTGACCGCTTTCCCGTGTCGCTCCAATACGCAAAGCAAGCGGAATATGCCGTCCCGGCATAAAGCCCCGACTGCCGGGTCGTTGATCGCAGCAAGTGCAGATTCGCCATGTAAGGAGGCGGCGAACACAATGCCGCCCAAATGCGCCTCACGGATGGCGCGTACATCCTCCGGCGTGCCGATCTCATCACAGATGACCACCTGCGGCGACAGAACGCGTGCGGCACATTCTAATGCCTTCGCCTTGGGTAGCCCGGCTAACACATCCACCGCACAGCCGGAAAACACCTCCGGCAGATAGAATTCGTTTCGCTCATCGAGTAAGCATACGCGCCAGAAGGTACCGCGATTGATGCTGTGAGTGCGGATGTCGCGCGAAAGCCCAATGGAAAGATCACGTAAAAAGGTGGTCTTTCCCACACCGGGCGGCGAAATGACGAGTAATCCCCCTAAGCGCAGTCCCTTTTGGGCATATAAAGACAAAACAGCGTCTGCCGCTCCAGGCACATGATGGGGAATGCGGATGCAAAGCCCGGTCAGACTGGAAAAGCCGTCCATTTGTCCATTTTTGATCACAGCTTCTCCGCATAGACCGATACGAACGCCGTTGCGCGTCAGAAAGCCGCGCTTGATGCTTTCCTCATAGGCATAGACCGAGCCGCCGCAGAAGCGGTATAGGAATTCCTCTAATTCACGCGCCGATATGCGCACACAGCGCGTCGGTTCGCGGCATAGCCCGGTGTCGGTCAGATACAGGTTCTCGCCGTCTATGGTGACGGTAGTGATGCCGTGGGCGCGCAGACGTATTTCTGTCAGCTTTTCAAGCGTTGTGTCGCTCAAGCGGTGCAGCGCCGAGCGCACGGGCAGGGGGAATTGCTCGGTGAGACGGTAGACGCAGGTCAAATCCATATAGGTATGCTCCTTTTCTTTTTTTCGTATCCTTTTACGATAGGCTTTCTAAAAAATTGTATTCTGCAACGATCTGTTCCCAGGTTCGTATATCGATGACCCCTGTCACCGGCAGAAAGAAGCGTTCTTGGAAGGCGCGAACCGCTTCCTCTGTTTCAGCTCCAAACACTCCATCCGCACGAACCGAAGGGATTTCCGGATAATCGATCGAAATGCGCGCCAGATATTCCTGCATCAGTCGGACATCCTCGCTTTGCGTGCCACGCCGCAGAGGTGTGCCCGGAAAGCCCTGCGCGCCCAGTGCCGGTGTGACCGTCTCCAAAATGGAATTGTACACCTCATACAGCTTTTGCCAGTCCTCCGGGGAGGTTTCTCCCGTTTCGGCAAGCCCAAACAGCCTTTGAAAGGCAAAAAGCGCGTTTTCTGTCCCTTCGCCGAATATCCCATCTAAGGCCGGGGAGGCGATACCCGGATAGAATAATCCAATGTAGGCAAGCAGGAATTGAAGTCGTGCCACATCCCGTCCTCTGTCCCCGCGCCGTAAGACCACCACTGGCGGTTCGGTCGGCAGCTCGCCTGTCTCGCCCAAGGAAGCAAGCTCTGCTAAGCGTAGGATCGAAGCGTATACATAGGATATCCGATACCAGGTCGCTTTGCCGACAATGCCATCCACCGTAAGACCAAAGATCTCCTGAAAGACCCGTACCGCCGAATCGAGGGCCTGATCAAAAATGCGGTACACCGGGTTGATGCGTGGGATGAGCGGATAATTCTCCGCAATACGGTATAGCTTTCGGCGGATGGATTCCACCTCGCTTCCCTCACTGCCAAGCGACAGGGGAGAGCCGGGATAGGATTCTGTGAAATCTGATATTTCGCTTGTGGACGAAAGCTCGATATCATTCCCATAGTAGGAGCGTAAGATCGAGAGCGCCGAGATCCCTTGTGCGCCCATCGCCTCGGAGCCCCATTGGGATAGCCCCTCGCAGGAGGTGCGCCGCCCATCACAATAGGATGCAAACAGCGGCTCGGTAAAGCCGGTGCGCCGGATGTAAACGTTGAATAATTCATCAACTAAGCGGCTGATCGAGTCGAAAATGTTGCGACCGGACACATAGGATTGATCAAACTGCGTGGAATTCGTGATATCGAAGGCATACCCACGGCTGGGATACCATTCGGTGAAAATGCGGTTTAGGGTCAGCGATATAATGGCTAAAATGTTGGCGCGCAGTGCTTCCTCGGACCAGGTTGGATAGATCTCGGAGCTGGCAACATTTTTTATGTAGTCGGGAAAGGAAACATATACATTGGGTGCATTTTCGTCCGGCGCTCCTAAATGTACTGTGACGGTTTCGGGAATGCGCACCGAGCGCAGGATGAGCGGCTCAGCCACCGGTTCGGCGTATTCCGGCGTGCGAACTGTGTCGGAAAGCAGCGCATTCGGTGGTATGCGGTAAACGATCACGCCATCCTCTGTCCCGGTGTAGGCTTGCGACAGAGGAACAAGAAGGATGGGCAATTCGCTCCGATCGCCGGCAAACACCGGTATGTGAAGCACGCGCACCGGATAGTAGCCGGGTACACGTACAAACACATCAGCTGCGGCATAGGGGATCGTGCGGTCATATTCGTTTAAGGAAAAAGCCGGGTCAGGTGCAGCAACCGATATCGATTGCGTCAGTCCGGAGGAATCGGTGAGAAGCCGGTAGTTGTAGCGTGTGTCGTCCACCGTTTCATCGGAGGAAAAGCCAAATGTTCCGTTTTGCGTGATGCCGGTCGTTTTGATGTAGACCGGCTGCCTTGCAAGGGCACGTGCCCCATCCGCTATTCGTAATGCTACGCGAAGATAGCCTTGATACAAAATGAACACCCCGTTTCGTTGTCTTGCTCTACTGTATTCGGACAAGATGGGAGATATGCCGCAAGCTTTTTAAAAAGTTCTCGTCAAATAGTGACATTTTTTCGGAAGAGAAATGCATATAATGGAGCTATGAAAAGTCAAAAAGGAGAGAAAGCCTGTGCAGGTGTATGCAGACGTGCTGTTTGTCATGAATTATATCATGGACTTTTTTTGCCTGTATATCGTGCGGCGTGTTATGCATTTGAAGCGTGCAAACGGGCGATGTGCGCTGGCAGCCCTCATGGGGGCAGTCTATGGCATGATAAGTGTGCTTGCCTGGCTTCCGGAGCCGGTGTGCATGGTGGTCGTGTCGCTCGGAATGTGCGCTGTTTCCGTCTGGAATGGAAAAACCTTGACTTTTATCAAAGGAATTGTGCTGTTTTATGGCATAAGCTTTCTTTTGGGCGGCATATTTACGCTTCTTTATGAAAAAGCCTATGCCCTGCGCGACCGCGCTTTTTTTCGAGAGGGCTTGACACTTCCCATGTTTTTGGGACTTGCGGCGGTCGTTTTTATTCTTTTATGCGCGGGTGAACGAGTATTTCGTACAAGCCATGCTGTGCGCTCCGCGCAGGTGCGTGTGCGCTTGGGGGAGAAAGCACAAACCTTTCAATTGCTCTGTGATTCAGGCAACCTGCTACGCGACCCTTACAGCGGCAAATACGTAATCGTGGTGAGTGCCGAAGGGCTTGACCGACTGCTTGGAAAGGAGGGCTTTCACCGGCAGGTGCTTTTCCATACCGATCAGGCAATTGCATATGGCTTTCATTATATTCCCATCCGCACACCGGCAGGGGAGGGTGTGCTTTCCGTGTTTTGTCCGGACGAGGTGACACGCGTTTTGCCGCATGGGGATACACGTATGGAAGCGCTTATCGCGGTGGATATGAATACCTATGGCGAATACGATGGTATTTTGCCGGAAGCACTGATTGAAGCATAAAAAAACGCTGCATTACGACAGCGGAAAGGATGATAGAGTATGAGTATAAGTATAAGTTTAAGGCGAATTCGTGAATGGATGGCACACCTCTTGGGGGAGGATGCTGTTTATTATATCCATGGTGCCGACGTGCTTCCCATGCCGTTAGACACGGCAAGCGAGGCAGGACTTCTTGAAAGACTCAAAACGGCGGAGGGGACCGAAGCGCATCGAATCAAGAATCTGTTGGTGGAACGAAATCTGCGGCTTGTGGTATAT
>CAZAWG010000043.1:0-9058 GCA_964488785.1 uncultured Oscillospiraceae bacterium
ATCAACGACCCCGCAAAGGGGCAGATATTCGTTGACCCACAGGAATTGGATGCCGCCTTCACCGGTGTCTGTCTGTGCTTTTCACCGGGCGAAGCCTTTGAAAAGGGCGGTAAACGTACCGGCATTTTTTCGATCGCCGCAGGCTACCTTTCCAAAAACCGCGCCGCCGCCGGCTTTGTGTTTGCTGCGACCCTTCTTGCCAGCATCTTTGGCGCAGCACAGTCCTCCCTGTCCGGGGTGTTTGTGGATCGTGTGTTAGACGACACGACCGGAAAGCTGTTTGTGGGCTTTGCGGCACTGTTTTCCTTTATCATAATTGCCCGTGCCGTGGTCCTTGGCGTGCGCGAGGTCGAAATGCTCCGTATGAACATCGGCTTTGCCGCTTCGGGACGCGCTTCCTTTCTGTGGCACGTGCTGCATTTGCCGATGAGCTTCTTTTCCCAACGCTTTGCCGGAGATATCCAGCTGCGCATGAGCGCGAATGGAAATATCGCCGCTTCCTTTGTTTATGTGTTGGCACCTCTTGTGTTGGATGCTCTCATGTTAGTGGTTTATCTTGTGTGTATGCTTGCCACAAGCCCTATGCTCACACTTGTGGGCGTTGTTTCCGTGCTTATCCATGTGCTGCTCTGTTCGCTTGCTTCCAAAAAGCGTACCAATATACTGCGCGTACTCAACCGTGACGAGGGCAAGCTTGCCTCCAAGGCGGTGTCCGGGCTTGAGATGATCGAAACCATTAAGGCGAGCGGAGCCGAGGAGGGCTTTTTTGAGACCTGGAGCGGCTATGGTGCCAGTGTCGAATGCGCTCGTCTGGCACTTTTGAAGCATGAATGTACCTTCGGTCTCCTGCCGGGTCTGATTTCCACACTAACCGAAATACTTGTCACAGCCTTCGGTGTATACGCTATCCTAAAGGGACAGCTGTCGATCGGTGTCCTGCTTGCCTTTCAGGGCTTTCTCTCAGCCTTTATGGGACCGGTAAAAGCATTTTCCGGCGTCGGGGAAAGCCTTGGAAAATTGCAAAGCGACAGTGAGCGCATCGAGGACGTGCTTCGCTATCCGGTCGATTCCATCACCCACGCCGGCAACGTGGCGCGGGTGAAGGAAACGGATGAAACCGCTGAATACGATAAGCTGTCCGGGCAGGTCACGCTCACGGGTGTCACCTTCGGCTATTCGCCGTTAGAGGAGCCGTTGATTACCGATGTGTCGCTCACCGTTTCGCCGGGCGAACGTATCGCCGTGGTGGGGCCATCCGGCTGTGGAAAATCGACGCTTGCAAAGCTCATTACTGGTCTTTATCGCCCGTGGAGCGGCAGCATTTCGTTTGACGGAAAGACCATCGATGAGATCGACCGCGCTGTGTTCACAGGCTCGGTGGCGGTGGTCGATCAGGAGGTCACACTCTTTGCAGATACCGTTGCCAATAATATCAAAATGTGGGATGGCTCGATCGAGGATTTTGAAATGATCCTTGCTGCACGCGATGCCGATATCCATGATTCCGTTTTGGAGCGTGATGGCGGCTATAACGCGCCGGTGTACGAAAACGGCAAAAACTTCTCCGGCGGCGAAAAGCAGCGCTTGGAGATCGCGCGTGTGCTTGCCCAGGACCCGACGGTGTTGGTCATGGACGAAGCTACCAGCGCCTTGGATGAAAAGACTGAAAAACGCGTGGTAGAGTCGGTTAGCGCACGCGGCGTGACCTGCATCGTTATCGCACACAGGCTTTCGACCGTGCGCGATTGCGACCGTATCTACGTGATGGAGAAGGGAAGGATCGTTGAAACCGGAACACATGAGGAATTGTATGCTAAGGGCGGTCTGTATACCCGCCTTGTTTCAGAGGAGTAGGAGGTGAGCGCATATGGGATGGTTTGACGAACAGATACGCCAGCGTAAAAAAGAGGATAACGCCGTTTTCGCCGAAGCCCTTCAGGAGATTGCCGGAGCCGTTACCGGAGAGGAACCCTTCTTTTCGGATGAGCTTTCCGGTGCCAACGTTCGTGGAGAGCTCGAGCGCATTTTGCATTATTTTCATATCAAGCCGCGCGAGCTGCCCCTGTCGCTCAAAAAGCCGGAGGAGCAGCTGGATTACCTTCTGCGCCCACAGGGCATCCTCAAACGCCGCGTGCGCTTAAAGGGAGCCTGGTATCGTGATACCGCCACGGCGCTTCTTGTTACACGAACGGATGGCGGCGTCAGCGCCGTACTGCCGGGAGCGCACGGCTGCTTCTTTATTGACCCATCGACCGGACGACGCACGCGGATAGGAGCGCGAAATGCCGCGCAGTTCACCGAAAACGCCCTGTGCTTCTATAAACCCTTTTCCGGCGAGGCTCTTTCCAAAAAAGAATTACTGAAACAGATTCTTGCCGGTGTGCGGAAAAGCGACCTTTTGGCGTATGCCGCCATCACGCTGTGTGCTGTTGGTGTGACAATGCCTATTCCATCGGTCTGGCGTTTTCTGCTTTCTCGTGTGGTCACCGGGGAAGAAACCGCTCCCCTGTGGGCAGCCTCTTTTTTCCTCGTGTGTCTGTCCATTGTGTCGAGCCTGTTGGAGCTCATAAAGGGACTTCTGTCCGGGAAAATGCGCCGCAGCACCGAGCATCGTGCTGAAACCGCTGTTATGCTGCGCATTCTTTCACTGCCAACGGATTTTTTTAAAGCGAGTGGGGCAGGGAAGCTGGCAAATAAGCTCCATGCGGTAGGCGCGTTGTGTGAAGCTTTGTGTACAGCCCTTGTATCCGGAGGATTGTCCCTTGTGCTTTCGTTTGTCTACTTTGTGTGGATCGCCGCTCATGCTCCGACTTTTCTTTTGCCGTGCTGTGTTATAACGCTTGCAACGCTTGCCTTTTGCGCCTGTGAGATCTATGCCAGAGCCGGGCAGAAAAAGACCTTGACTGCTTTTGAAGCGGAAGAACAGGCACTTACCTATTCACTGTTCATGGGCGTTTCCAAAATAAAGCTGGTCGGCGGCGAAAAACGCGCCTTTGCCCGTTGGGGAAAGAAGTATGCCGCCTATGCGCAAGAAGTCCGGCGTGTACCGGTCGCCTTGAAATTTGAGAAAACGCTTCGTTTTCTCATCCCGGCGTGTGGGACCTTGTGGCTGTATGCCGAGGCTGTCCGTAAGGGCGTGTCGGGCGCCGATTTTTATGCTTTTTCAGCGGCCTATGCTGTCATTACCGCTGCTCTTGCTTCGTTTGGCGAAAGCATTGCACAGATCTCTGCCATTGATCCGCTTTTAGAGAGCATCCAACCGTTTTTTGCCGAACGCCCGGAGCTTGCACCCGACCGACAGATGGTAACCCGTCTTTCCGGTGGTATCGAATTCAACCATGTGTCGTTCCGATATGCCGAAGGAGCAAAGCCATTGTTTGAGGATCTGTCGTTTAAGATACGTCCGGGGGAATATGTTGCCATCGTAGGCAAAACCGGCTGTGGAAAATCCTCGCTTATCCGGCTGCTTCTGGGCTTTGAGACACCGCAGAAGGGCGCGATCTTTTACGATGGACGCGATATAAGCACACTCGATGTGCAGTCGCTTCGCCGTAAGCTGGGGATCGTCCTGCAGGACGGCAAGCTGTTTGCCGGGGATATCTATTCGAACATCGCCGTCAATACGCCGGGATTAACGTTAGAAAAGGCGTGGGAAGCCGCCGAAAAGGCCGGTATTGCGGAGGATATCCGAGCTATGCCTATGGGAATGCATACACTTATTTCGGATGGTGGCGGCGGCGTGTCGGGCGGACAGCGGCAGCGTATCCTGATCGCACGGGCATTGGCGGCCTCACCACGTATCCTGATCTTTGATGAAGCGACCTCAGCACTGGATAATGTCACGCAGAAAACCGTGACCGATTCACTTGCTTCGCTCAAATGTACGCGCATCGTGGTGGCACATCGGCTGTCTACCATCAAGCACTGTCAGAGAGTGCTTGTGTTAGAGGATGGAAGGATCCATGAGGAGCCTGTGCCGCAGTGAAGGCGGGGAAGTCAACGGCTTTGTATAAATGGCTAAAGAGATTTTTGTGCGCCACAAAAATCTCTTTTTCTATTGACAAATAGAATATACCATGCTATAATTGGCTTATAAGCCAGTTATAGTGTTTTTTTGTAAAGGAGGAACTCTATGCCTCGTCCCAGCAGCGAAGAAGCAAAGCGCCGTATTCTCTCTACCTGCGTTCAGCTTTTCATCCAAAAGGGCTATCATAATACCACCGTCGCTGAAATATTAAAGGAAGCAAAGGTCTCCAATTCCACCTTCCAGAATATTTTCCGTGCGAAGGATGGCGTTCTGCTTGCCCTTGCTGAATTCATGTTCGATAGTCAGTTCGCAGCTGCGCGCCACGTCAATCAGCCCGGGCGCTGCCCAGCTTATCTGTATGCCGTTGAAACGGCGATCCAGCTTGCGGTCACCGAAATGAATGAGAATATCCGCGATGTCTATGTCGAAGCGTATACCAATCCCGAAACGGCAGATTATTTGATCGAACGCACCTCGGAAAAGGTGTATGAGATATTCGCCCCCTATAACCCGGAGCGTTCACCCAGCGATTTTTATGAATTAGATATCGGCACCTCCGGACTTATGCGCAGCTTCATGTCTCATCCCTGTAACGTCTATTTCACCCTCGAACGGAAGATCACCCGCTTTCTTCGTATGAGCCTTATGCTCTATCATGTGCCGGAGATCGATATAGAGGAATGTGTCACACGCGTGTTGGAGTTGGATATCCGCGCTATCTCTGACCGCATCATGAATAAGCTGTTTGAAGCACTTTGTATGCATTTTGCACTTTCGCCGGAGAACGTGCCGGAGAAGGAACGAATGGATGCTTGATCCTAAGAATACGATTTTACCATAAGAAAGGAGCTTCCATGAAGCGAGGAAAACGTCAACGATTTTACCTGCGAATGTAGCCTTTTTCCATACACGGCAGAGACGACAGACCTCTGCTAAAGCCAAAGGAAACCGTCTGTTCAACCATTAACGGAGGTCATTTTTTATGACAAAGCTCTTAAAACGTCTGCTCAGCCTTGCGCTGTGCGCAAATCTTCTTGCTTCCTCTCTGCCGCTCGGCGTGCTGGCAGCAGAAGCACAGCCCGAATCAGATCATGGCTCGTATTTCGATTTCGAAGCCAGTGATTATGAGGTCGGTGAAAACGATGGTGAACTGAAGATCAAAATTCTTCGCCATGGGGAAGGCACCGATAAAACCACCGTCTACTTCAAGGTGGCCGACCTGCTCTCTACCTATGGCAAGGACTATGTCATTTTAGACGACAAAGGCAAGGAGCTTGCTTTTGTCGATGGTATCAAGCCGGAGCCTTCCGATTTTGTCTATGTCGATGATACAAATACGGCAGCAGCTTCAGCTTCCCTGTTTGACGAGCCTTCCGAGGGCGGCTTTGCTCTCGAAAGCGTGGAATCGCTCACCGAAGCAGCCCCGCCTGCTTCCTATGGAACGTTAAACGAGGAAAAGTCTGCTTCCGCTCGCAAAAGCTCCGGCTCGTCCCTTCGCGATGCCGTGGAAGCGCAATTAGGACCGCTTGCCGAGGACGATTCCACCGAAGAGACCAAGCAAGCCATCTCCGAAACGCTCGATGACCTGTATACCTACTATATGTCCGCACAGGGCGCTGCCGGTGAGATCCATTTCGCCAAGGGCGAAACCGAAAAGACCATCACCGTGCGTGTCAAGGATAACAATAGGGCAGAGCAGAATAAGCTGTTCTCGCTTGCCTTGATGGGTACCGATACCGAGAAAAACGTCACCTCCGCCGGTGCCAATGTCTATGTCACCATCGTAGACGATGAACCGGCTGAAAAGGCGTGCTTCGATTTCGACAAAACCGGTCTGACCCTGACCGCCGAAAACCCGGAAGGGACCCTTACCATTGTGCGCTCGGCAGGTGTCGATTACTTTGCAACGGTGTATGTTTCAACGGTCATGGAAAGTGCATCCAAGGACGCTTATGAGACCTTCTCCTATCGCCCCGTGGCGTTCGTGCCGGGTGAGATCGAAAAGACC
Organism: uncultured Oscillospiraceae bacterium; assembly: GCA_964488785.1. GTDB lineage: Bacteria > Bacillota > Clostridia > Oscillospirales > CAG-382 > UMGS882. The sequence continues at coordinate 6,036 of CAZAWG010000043.1, forward strand.
ATCAAGGTAAGTGCGCATGATTTCACCGCCGGCGGCACCTTTGGTGTGCGCTTGCTTGCCGAATCCTCGGTCGAACTTGGCGAGGATTATGCCTGTGTCACCCTTCGCGCGGCAAAGACCGCGAAGCCGACCGCGGAGGACACGCAAGCCGAGCTGGCTGCCGGTGGCATTTTCTTGGGTAGCCAAAACTGGAATGCCGATCTTTCCATCACCGGCGGCTGGCAAACCGCGAATCTCAGCGGCTTTGAACAGAAGGATGGCTATCTCTACATAAAGATGAACGACGATGAGTATGCCCAGGCTGTCTCCGGCAAGAAGGTCAACCTCATCGGTAACAAGAGTCTTACCATCCGCGCCTATATCACCAACAACGGACGTGGCTTTAAGAGCAAATATCAGTCTTATGACACCTTTATCGGTGTGGCCGATGACCAAAATCGGCACGAAAGCTCCTATACCAGCAAGCACTACGTTCGCGGTAACAAGGATTGGACGGAATACGAGATCGACTTAAAGGGTACCCCGAATTCCTCCTATGTCAAGTATCTGGTGCATCCCACCTCGACCGGTTATGATAACGTGCTTCTTCAGGTTGACTGGCTGCGCTACAACTTTGCAAAATATACCTTCTCCTTACAGGATTCGGTAGAGGATTTCAACCGTCAGATCTACGATTTCAGCTCCGGCACGCCGTTAGTCTTTGATACCTTCTATCCGGGCGATTCTACGCGTATCTATAACCCCGGTACCGTTTCCATCAAGTATGGAAACAGCACGGTCGATGGCTTCTGGGGCAATGCCAAGCATAACGTGACCATCACCGCCGCCAACGAAGCCGAAACCAAGGCACGCGGTCTGTATTTGGCAGGTGTTTACTTCACCCCCGGCAGCATGAACGGACAGAGCCTTTTTGCAAAGGGCAAATATGCCAAGAACAACGTTGTGTATGTGGAAGCCGAAAACGGCAAGGTCGAGCAGACGTTAGACGTAAACTTTATCGATGCTTTGAAAACAGCCGGTGTTTTGAGCGATGTCCATGTAGATGCCACCATCAACGTGTTCCCGGTGTTCAAGCGTGAGATGATCGAGGTCCACTTTGAGAATACCGACCGTGACGATTCGGTTGCTGCCTCTAAGGGCAAATTCGATGCTTCGCACAAGGCCTCGCACATCTTGAACATTTTAGAAGCCACCACGGCTGGCAATCTTACGAAAAAGGACTGGAAGGGCTTAGATTTTTATCTCGGCTATTTCCCCAAATACAGTGTGCTTCGTCTCCAGACCCAGCCCATCTCCAGCCGCACGCCTGCCGGTGTATACTGGTATTCCCTCTCGTCCAACAAGAGCGGCACGACCTGGTACAAAAAGGGCGATATCCTTTTGGACGGCGTTAAGAAGGACGGCGTTAGGGTCGAAACAGAGAACCTTACCATGGCAGACATCGAGGTACTCGAACGCATGGTCATCAAGCCGGCGACCGGTGAGCAGGATTTCAGCGTTTCCTTCTTCCCGGGTGCGGATGTGCCGGATGTATACGCCGGTGCCGATGGGTTGACCGATGCCGTTGTCCCGACCGATGAGCTGCAAGGCGGCTCGACGGCGGTAAGTGGCTCGGATAAGAGCGGTACCTACATCTTTGAGAATCCGTATGTCGGTATGCCATGGGCACTCAGCGCCATTGCTCCCGAGGGCTATTATACCCAATGGGTCAATATGACCGGCGATGCCAACGGCGACGGCGTTGTTGACGAGGATGAGCAGCTTGCCCAGCGCGGTAAGAGCCGTGTGCCGGACGAAATGTACGGTAACCGTGTGTCCGGTCAGCTCGACCAGGATCATTTCAAGCTCTATTATTACTTCCTCCCCAAGGCTTCCTCCACCAAGGCCGCCGTCAAGACCGGCCGGGTGCTACGCGCCGGCGAGAACTTTTATCAGCTCGCCAACGGTATCGATTCGCAGGAGCCGGATATCCCGGTGGTCGCAGCGTATGTCGATATCGGCGGCTTTATCGGTCAGACCGATGGGGAAGGCCGCTACAGCATCACTACCCATGACTTTCCGCTTGCCGGAAACGTCAGTACCACCATCACTACCGATGGCTATACCAATTCCACCGTCACCAAGCTTCAGCGCAATACGCTTGTCGTTTTGGATGCACTCTCCAAATTTACGCCGCTTGCGCTCGATGCTTCCTATCAGACCATCGATGGCGCTATCGCCGGGGACATGATCATGTCCAACGATGAAACGCTCACCATCGCGGCGACCGTCACCTCGGATACCGCCCTTGTGCCGTCCGATGCCCGTTTCTTCATCTACGATGAAACCGGCAACGAGCGCTATGCGCTTGCGGACCGGGATGGCTATACCACCACCATCGCCGTCTCCGGCGGGGATACACTGACAGCAACGCTTGCCTTTAACCCGACAAAGGATATGCAGTTCGGCTATAAGCTCTATGCCCAGTTTGCCGATCAGAACGGCGAATGGAGCAATTGCATCGATCTCGGCTACTATTTCTGCACACCCTTGAATTTGCAGGAATTCGCGTTCCCGCTCATCGGCAGTGCCTCTTTGGAGAATGCCGTCACCAATAACTTCGTGACCGATATCATCGGTAACCCCTTGGGCAACATCAGCATGGGCACCCTGTCCGCCTTTGATGTAAGCTCCTACAACTATACCCCTGCCGGTGTCGCTCCTAAGGATACCCAGGCGTATACCTGGCCAAAGACCAACTATTCCTTCGGCTTCTCCAAATCGCTCGGCAGCAAAATGAGTACCTCCAGTGCCAAGCGCGACGAAGAACAGCTTCAGACCTACTTAAAGGATATCTACAACGGCACCTCGGCAGGCCGTCAGCCTCCGACCGCCAGCAAATATGCCACCGCCAGCAAATTCAGCTGGTCTGTCACCCCCAGCGTCGGCTTTAACCTCACCGTCTCCACCCGTAACGGCAAGAACTACTTCGAGGATCTCATCTTCTATGCCCGCGTGGACTTTAATGTCTCGGCCTCGCAAAC
>CAZAWG010000044.1:0-8903 GCA_964488785.1 uncultured Oscillospiraceae bacterium
GAAGCTGAGAATGCCGATGTGGATGCAGATGTATCTGTAGACGCGGATGCCGAACCCGATGTTGCTTCTGAGGATGATGCTGAAGATGACCTCGGTGAAGTCATAGAATAATTCATTATGGCAAAGCAAAGTGCGCTGTCGCTCAAAAAGAACGACTGTCTTACGCTCACTGTGACCGGGACCGATCGAAACGGAAACGGTATCGCCCACACACCGGAAGGGCTTACGGTGTTTGTCCGCAACACCTGCGCCGGAGATGTGGCAAGCGTTAAGATCATCAAGGTGTTAAAAAGCTATGCTGTTGCCATTCCCGAAGAAATTTTACAGCCGTCGGCGGATCGTTCCGTCGGCGGCTGTGCCGTTTCGGGAAAGTGCGGCGGCTGTGCATTCGGTCATATGACCTATGAGGCGGAATGCCGGTATAAGGAGCAGAGCATAAACGATGCGTTTGCCCGTATTGGAAATCTGCCCTTGCGGTTGCAGATGTTCCATCCTTCGCATAAAAGACTCGCTTATCGCAATAAGGCCGTCTATCCGGTCGGAAAAGCACCGGATGGAAGCATAACGACCGGTTTTTATGCGCAAAGCTCTCATCGTATCGTGTCGCATAGCTCCTGCGAGATCGCTGAGCCACGCTTTATCGAGGTGCGTGATGCGGTCATTGGTTTTGCCAAAAAGCACGCCATAGCGCCCTATGACGAGGAAAAACGGGACGGCTGTCTGCGCAGCATATATATGCGTGCATCGGCAGACGGCCACATGGCACTGACGTTGATCCTTGCCTGTGCGCCGTTTAGAAATGCGGCACTGGAAGAAGAATTTTGCCGCTTTCTGCAAAAAGAAGCGCCGTATGTGACCACTGCTCTTGTCAATGTCAATACCAAAAGCTCCAATGCGGTATTAGGAAACTCCTGGCGTGTGCTATATGGGGATGGCTATCTGCACGACACGCTGTGCGGACGAGCCTTCCGTGTGTCACCGGCTTCCTTCTGGCAGGTCAACCACGATGGGGCGGAGCTGTTATATGGCATAGCTGCCCGTTTTGCCGCGTTGAAGCCCGGTGAAACCCTGCTTGACCTGTATTGCGGCACCGGCTCGGTGGGCATATCCATAGCGGAACCGGATACGCAGCTTGTCGGCGTGGAGATCGTTCCGGAGGCTGTCAAGGATGCCGCCTACAACGCCAAGCAAAACGCATTGCAGGCAAGCTTTCTCTGTTTGGATGCCGCGACCGCCTTAGAGGATGAGCGGCTTTGTGAAATCAAACCGGACGTCATCACCATCGACCCACCGCGAAAGGGCTGTGGGACCGAGGCGGTGCGCAGGATTGCCGCCTTGGGTGCAGAACGGATCGTATACATTTCCTGCGACCCGGCGACCTTAGCGCGGGATCTTGCGGAATTTGAGGAGTGCGGCTATCACACAGAGTGTGCGGAAGGCGTCGATATGTTTCCAAGGACAGGACACGTTGAGACGGTCGTTCTTCTTTCCGGAAAAGCAGAAAAATAAGTATAAAACCGTTGCAGGTTCATTCCCATGTAGATAGAACCTGCAACGGTTTTTTGATTAGAGTCCATATTTTATTTCTTATCCTTGAAGCATATTGGCTTTTTCTGCCCCAAAGCTCTATTGCTCGCCGGGATTGAACCCTTGCAGGCATTCACGGCTCCCTCTCACAAGGAAACCACCTGAAAGCCCGCAGCGCGAAGCAGCCGATTGTATACCGCAAGCGAAATGCCGCGCGTATCCTGCGGCAGAAAAGCGTATACACGTTCGATATCCAAGGCGTTTGTGTCGCGAAGCATGGTGAAAATACGCGCCGCATACGCTTCGGTGTCGTCCGCACTTCCGGCAGAAAAGACGTTTTCGGCCTTAACAAGCGGTGCATCATCCTCATAGCATAGCACCGCGCAGCGTTCGTTTTCTGCTTTCTCGTTGACATAGGCAATGCACCTTTTCCGCTCCCCCTTTAGGAGGATCACCGGATGCTCCGGTGCATAATGCTTATACATCATTCCGGGCGATAACACCGTTTCCCCCGGCTTCAGACTTTCTAAAATGGCATGGGACATATGTACCTCGCCAAGCAGCGAACAAAGTCTTTCGTAGGTCACACCGCCCGGACGAAGGAGTGTCGGGACTTCCTCGCACAGTGTTACGATGGTGGATTCCACGCCTACAGCACAGTCGCCGCCATCTAAGATCATATCTGCCCGTCCATCCATATCCTCAAGCACATGACGCACACAGGTCGGGCTGGGCTTTCCGGACAAGTTTGCCGAGGGAGCGGCGATCGGAACACCGGATAAACGAATAAGCTCCCGTGCAATTTTCGAGGTCGGCACACGCACCGCAACACTTGGAAGTCCTGCTGTGATGGTTTTGGGCACGACATCCCGCGCCGGAAGGATGACGGTCAGGGGAGCCGGCATAAGCGCGGTCAGCGGATCTAATTTTTTCTTCATCTCCGGCGGCACATCGCAATAGCGCGGGATTTCCGATGCATCCGACAGGTGCAGGATCAGCGGATTGTTCTGCGGTCGCCCTTTGGCCGCATAGATCGACTTCGCCGCCCGGTCGTCCAATCCGTTCGCGCCCAGACCATACACCGTTTCGGTCGGAAAGACCACAAGACCGCCCTTGCGAATGAGAGAGGCGGCATATTCTAAGGTCTGCACATCCTCCGGTGTATCCGCTGTCGCCGTAACCGCGCGAACCAGCGTTTTTTCAAGTAGCATTTTTGTTTTTCCTCCGGTCTTACGTCCCGGCTGTCTCGCCGCTGTGCTTGAGCTTTTCGGCGCGGTCGGCGGTAATGAGTGCATCGATCACATCATCTAACCGTCCGTCTAAGATGGTTTCCAAGGAATATAAGGTCAGCCCGATACGGTGATCGGTCAAACGTCCCTGGGGGTAGTTATAGGTACGAATGCGCTCACTGCGGTCACCGGAGCCGACCTGACTGCGGCGTTCGGAGGCAATGGCATTCTGCTGCTTCTCGCGCTCCATATCCAACAGCTTGGTTTTGAGCATTTTCATCGCCTTATCGCGGTTTTTGAACTGGCTTCGCTCGTCCTGGCATTCCACCACCACGCCGGTCGGCTTGTGGGTAATACGGATAGCCGAATCGGTCTTATTGACGTGCTGACCACCCGCGCCGCCGCTTCGATAGGTATCGATCTCCAGATCGGCCGGGTTAATCTCCACCTCGACGTCCTCTGCCTCCGGCAGCACGGCTACTGTGACGGCAGAGGTGTGGATACGTCCCTGTGTCTCGGTCTCCGGCACACGCTGAACGCGGTGAACACCACTTTCGAATTTGAAGCGCGAATACGCGCCATCGCCCTCGACCATGAACGAAATTTCCTTCACACCGCCAAGCTCCGTTTCGTTGCTGTTAAGCACCTCGGTCTTAAAGCCGCGGCTTTCGGCATACATACTGTACATACGGAACAGGCTGTGCGCAAACAGAGCCGCTTCCTCACCGCCCGTTCCGGCACGAATTTCCACAATGACGTTGCGGTCATCGTTTTCATCACGCGGCAACAGAAGAATTTTCAATTCCTCGGCCAAACGCTCCATTTCGCCTTTAGCACTTTTCAGTTCTTCGTCTGCCATTTCCTTCATATCCGGGTCAAGACCGCCCTCGTCCAGCAGTTCCTTTGCTTGGGCAAGGTTATCCTCCGCCGTGCGATAGGCACGGTAGGTTTCGATGATAGGAGTGAGGTTCTTATGCTCCTTCATGAGCGTTTTGAATTTTTCCGTATCGCTGACCACCTCCGGCTGCATGAGCTGTTCGGCAATAGACTCATAACGAGCCTCGGCTTCGCGCAGATTTTCAAACATATGGATTATTCTCCCTTCGGAATGATGCTTTTTATACTTTTTTCGAGTTTGACACGCGCAAGGATCATTTCGCGCCCACAGGCTTCGCACCGCACCTTGACATCGCTTCCGACATACAGCACGGCAAGCCGGTTTCCGTGTGTGGCACAGGCATGGGGCTTTTTCATGACAAGCGTGTCCCCTTCGTGAAAGACCTTAATGACGGACATCCTGTATTCTCCTTATTTATGCTTCGCTTATTCCGCGTTGGGGTCGGTGCGCCGTGCGGCATACGACCGCAGCGAAAGCACCGCGAACACGGCAAATAACGCAAGCACAAGACTTGCTAAATTCCAAAATGGAAGCATATCGTCTAAATGTGCAAACCGTGCCACATCCGCATTTTCCAGGATCGCCTTTTCCAACTGAGCAACGTTCATATGCGCACGCGCCGACTGATATTTTTCGACCTCCGGAATCGTTGCCAAATGGGCGCTCTCTACAGCGATCCCCTCATAGAACGCCTTTGTGAGTGCCGCAAGACTAAACAGTATACTCACCGACAGAATTTTGCTATCGTATTCCCCTAAGTGTTCGGCTTTCACATAGCTTGTTGTCCGTTTCATCCAGACCGCGAGCATCCAAACCGTGCACGCCACATACAGAGCTTCGGTCAAGATAGCCGTCGGCACGGCATAGCTCGAAGCAAGGAAGCCTGTCATACGTTCTCCGGAGAAAACAAATGCGTCGCTAAGCGTTGTCCACAAGCAGATAAGCCCATAGCACACGCACGCGCTGCGCGGCATTTTTTTGCCATCAAAGCCCTTCAAAGTAAGGAATGCCGCAAAAACGCAGGCAGTCCCTACAATATCCGGCAGAATATCGATACTGTCTATTTTGAAATCGACTGCAAAGACCACGGCCGCGCACAGCCAGATAAGGCTGGTGCCAAAGGCACGTCCGGCAAAAAACGGACGGTCATTTTTTTGCGCCGCATGATACAGCTCGTCCAGATAACCGATCATCGCCGTATCCTTTTTGACCCTTGCAAAAAAGGAGCGTATGCGAACAAGATACAGTATTCCAAGCACCAACGTGATGGTCACGCAAAACAGAAGCACATACGGCTTCAAGCGGATGATGGGCATCCGGTAGGCGGCGTTGGCGGAAAGGTCAAGCTCCTCCGATTGCTTCATAAACTCTAAAATCTCCGGTGCAAACGCCAGAAACGACCGACCTAACACAAAGATATACGACATGGCGCGTACATCCTTTACAAAGGTCGCCGTTTTCCCATCGCCCGAACGCATGGAAGCATACTCAAAGCCATCGTACAATTTGGAAAAGAAGCTTATCAACACAAGGCTTTCCAGCACGCCGGCAAGGAAGGTGAACGGAAGCGCATTGTCCGGATAATGCAACAGGGAAAGCGACAGTGACGTTTTTAACACATACAGCCAGATCATATAAAAGCTGACCTTTCGTGCATCGTCAAAATACGCGCCTCCCACAGCCGCCTTTTTCAGCCCGGCATAAATGAGCAAGGCGCCAAGCACGTCCGGCAGCAGGTCGAACAGCGCAATATTGGGATTAAAGAAAAAAACAAGACCGGCAAATACCATGCCAAAGCTTACTGTTTTTTGACGTGCGGACATGAGACGACCCCTTTCTGTCGCTTATTATGCAGGCTTATCCGTTTTGGATATCGCTGTATTTATACTGTGCCTTGATGAGCGTTGTTTCATTTTCGGTTCCGACATCGGTGGTGACCAACTCAAAAATGAGCGGATTTTCCCCGTCCTCCGGCAAATCGTAGCGCAGCTCTCCATCGTTTTTGAGTATTTTATAGCGCACCTCATAAACTCCGAACACCGCGCTTTTTCCGTTGTAGGTATAGCTTACGTCGGTCGGGTCGGTGCGGCCAAGCTCGGTGATGGTGACATCGTATATACGCTGCGGTGGGAACACCCGGTCGGTCGGATGTGTCTCAAAGCCCGGCTCCTTCACATATTCCTCCGAGAAAAAGCTGTGATAGGTGTCGGTGTCGCCTGCGACCAATGCTTCAAAATAGCGCACGAAAAAGCGTTGTCCCTCTGTGAGAGCCTCCGACTCGTATTCATCCAGCACCAGACTGGTGCGCCCGGTCGAGCCGGGAATGACATAGCGGAGCGTGCGCTCCTTAGCTAAATAATCCGCATCCTTTAAGATATCGGCATCGTAATCCGGCTCGCAGAAATTGATGTAATGCTTTCCCTCCAACGACGGCACTTCCGGCTCCTTCGCAGGGCGCGACCGGACTAATGCCCGGTTGACACCGGCAAGCACTGCACACACCGCGCCAAGCAGAACAAACACAGCGCATACAAGCAAGATCACCCGTTTTAACCGGCGTTTTTTGGCGTTTACAAGTGAGCTTTCCTTTTTTCCGGCTTTCTTAACCGGACGTTTTGTGGTTGACGTTTGGTTTGACATAGCGCTCCCTCTTATGCGTGGATTTTGGCGTTGGCCTTTGCCTGAAGGCGCTCTCCGTCCACGATCATGCGCTCATGCAGTGCCGAACCGATCTCGCCGGCCTTATCATAGGCGGTGATCTTAAAGACGAGCCGTCTGCCATCGATCTCGACAAGCTCACTTTCCGCGCCCACCGTCATGCCGAGCGGCGTGGGGGAGGTGTGCTTCAAATTCATCGACATTCCGACCGTCGTCTGGCCATTCTCCAGGGCACCGGCAAGTGCATTGACACTGGCCGCTTCCATCAGCGCGCACAGTGCAGGCGTGGCAAACACATCTAAGCTGCCGCTGCCCATTTCCTTTGCGCTTTTGCTAAGACTGACGATCGCCTGTTCTCTGCCGATAAGGCCTGTTTTCAACATATAGATCCCTCTTTTCGGAGCTTATTTGATTTTTTGTAAGAACGCATCCAGACGTTCTAACGCTTTACAGATATGATCGACCGAATACGCATACGAAATACGCGCAAAACCCTCTCCGCTTTTGCCAAAGGCTGTGCCCGGAACGATGGCGCAATGCTCATCGTACAGCAGCTTTTCGCAGAATTCATCCGAGGAAAGCCCATATTTGCCAATATTGGGGAAGGCATAGAAGGCCCCCTCCGGCTCAAAGCATTCAAGCCCAATATCCCGCAAGCCCTTTAATAGCAGCTTGCGCCGTCCGTCATACTGGTCGCGCATATATTCGATATCCGCATCGCCTGCACGTGCCGCCTGAATGCCGGCATACTGTGCCGTGGTCGGAGCGCACATAATGCAATACTGATGTATCTTTAGCATTTGCTTGGTAAGCTCCTTCGGAGCGCAGACATAGCCGAGCCGCCAGCCGGTCATAGCGTAGGTCTTGGAAAAGCCGCCTACGTAGATAGTCCGTTCCCACATGGAGGGGATAGAGGCAAAGGACGCGTGCTTACGCCCATAGGTCAGCTCACCGTAGATCTCATCGGTCAATACCACGATATTGGTATTTTCCAGAACATCCGCAATTTTTTGCAATTCCTCACGGGTCATGATCGCGCCGGTGGGGTTATTAGGATACGGAAGCACTAACATTTTGGTTTTGGGGGTGATGTGCTGCTTTAGCATTTCCGGGGTCAGCTTGAACTTGTCCTCGGCGCGAGTCGGGAGCGGAACAGCCACACCGCCGGTCAATTCCGTGATGGGCGCATAGCTGACATAGGAAGGCTCCACGATAAGCACCCCATCGCCCGGCTCGACCACCGCGCGAATTGCAAGGTCAATGGCTTCGCTGCCGCCGACCGTTACGAGCATTTCGCTTTTAGGATCGTATTTCACAGCAAAGCGGCGCTCTAAGTATTCGGCAATGGCTTCGCGGAAAGCAATAAGCCCGGAATTCGAGGTATAATAGGTTTTTCCCTTTTCCAACGATTGAATGGCTTCATCTCGGATATGCCAGGGAGTGACAAAATCCGGCTGTCCGACCGTTAAGGAAATGACATCCTCCATCTCATCGAGAATGTCGAAAAATTTTCGAATGCCCGATGGCTTGAGGTCCACTGCCTTTTGGGACAGAACCTTGGAATAATCGATCATTATAATATGCCTTCCCTTTCGTCTTTTTCGGGTCTATGACCAAAGATCACGCCCTTGTCCTTATAGGTACGCAGCACAAAATGTGTGCTGGTCGAAAGCACGCCTTCAATGGGTGCAAGCTTTTCTGCCACAAACAGTGCCACTTCCTTCAAGGTCCTTCCCTCGATGAGCAGTAAAAAGTCAAACGAACCGCTCATTAGGTGCATATCGCGCACCTCCGGGAAATGATAAATACGCTCGGCGATCTTTTCAAAGCCGCGATCCGCCTGCGGTGTTACACGAAGCTCGATAAAGGCGGTCACGCCCTCCTTTTCGGTCTTTTCCCAGTCTACGATTGCTTTATAGCCAAGCAGCGTTCCATCCGCTTCCAATGCTTTAATAAGTGCTTCGACCGTTTCGGTCTTTTCGCCTAACATAACGGCGAGCTGTTCGGGGGTCAAGCGAGCATCATTTTCCAAAAGCTCAAGCACCTGACGTTTGATGTTGTTTGTCATACGATCCATCCTTTCTGTAGATAAAACAAATATCGGTCTATTCGGCGGACGATGCGTCCGCAGTCTTTGTATATTCCATAGCAAGGCTCATCTGTGAGCCAAGCGCACCGGAAGCAACCAGCTTTTCGCCGTTGCAAACGACCTTTTCGCCGGCGCTTGCCAAATGCATATCGTCGGCAAAGGTCACTTCTCCATTGGTAGAAATGGAATATGTTCCGTCTTTATGCTCAGCGTGTGTACCGGCTTCCACCGTTAATGCATACGTTCCATCCGCTTCTAATACCAGAACATTGGTGGTATAGGAGTCTAATGTGAGCATACTGTTCTTGCCTGCCTCCACAGCCGACAGCTCATAGGTGCCTGCTGCCTTTTCGAGGGTCATATCTTCGATCTGTTCCCCTGTCGAAGCGGACATAGCATCCTGAACAGGCACAGACGAGCCACAGGAGGCGAAGGTGAAAAGCGCCGCCGCTCCGATCAGAGCAAATAGTATTTTTTTCATTTGGATCCATCCTTTCAAGCT
>CAZAWG010000045.1:0-8634 GCA_964488785.1 uncultured Oscillospiraceae bacterium
TTTTCACCCCAGTCGTCCGACACATAGTTGGGCATCGGGTCAAACTCCGGCACATAGTTACCCTTGGGAGTCTCTGCGGATTCATAGGGATCAACCGGGAAGGAAGGGCTTTCGCCATGATAAGCATACACAAGGCTTTGCACAGTGTCGCAATAGGTCACAAGCGCGTTATAGGCATCATCCTCACGCAGATACGACAGAAAGGACTGCTCAAGCGTATAGGTCATATCATCATTAAAGACATTGTTTGAAGCCGTGATATAATATTGTCGCGGCGAATAGCTGATATACAGCAGAATGCCGGGCAGATAGCCGTCTCCACAGTCATTGAGCGCATTATAATAGCTGTCGGCGGTGCTTTCGGCATTCCAACCGCTCATGCTTTCTTCGGTGACGGCACGGATATGGAAGGAAAGCTGTGCCGAGGTCTGCGCAAACCTTTGCTCCAGAAGGTCCGCTTCCTCAGTCGTGAGAACACCGGCTTGGTCAAGAAGATATTCGTATTCATCGGCGTATACACAAACGGAAACGACCATCATCAGGAAAAGAGCCAGAAGGCAGAAACGTATTTTTTTCATACTCATCCCCTCCTTCATAACAGCATGGCAAGCGCAGAAAGCACAAGCATGACTGCCGCCCCGATGCCAAAGACCTTTGCAAAATACAGATTCCGCTTTTTCTTTGAGACAGGAAAAGCACCGACCACCTTGCCAGTCTGCCCGTTGATGGCATAGGAATAGCTTTGTCCCTCATATTTCATATGCAGCATCCAGACCGGCAGCAGACAATAGCGCACCTTGCCATCGGTAAAGCGAATGCTTGCCTTTTCCTGCCGCACACCGGTAAAGCCCTTGACTGTATCGGCAAACACTCTTTCGGTGGTCGTGCGTACACGGTCGTTGGCACGGTTTTCGCATTCTGCAGCGGATACATCGTATTTATCTGCCAAATACCCAGCTAAATAGCCGGTATCGAATTCCACCGCTGCCTTGACGTTATATGGTTCAAGCGAATCCATATACACATCGTCCGCTTTTTTGGAGGCATCCACCGGGAGCGCGGCAAAATCGAGCGAGCCGGAACGGACGATGAGAAAGTGGTCTGTCTTGGTGTGGTTAAAGCGTGCATCGCTCCAGGAGGTGATTCGTTCGCCGCGAAAGGTCATATCAGCATCCGCTTTGCAGTCGAACAGCCAGAACGGGACATATACACCGCTCATTTCCTCAAGCTTCTTCTTGTTTTTAAATTCCTCCGGCAAAAACGGAAGTCTGGCTGCGTGATCCTCAAAGCGCTTCATTGCCGTCTTTTTATCCACCGAAAACGGCACGACAAAATCCGGACGAAGTGAGCCCTCGAACTGCTTTTTGACGATGGTCGCATTGCCGCAATACGGGCATACCGTTGCTCCCATGGTATCGTCTCCCGTGATCTCAGCGGCACAGGCCGGACAGATGTAGCTGCACATTCCGCCGCTTTCCACCTCGGAAAAGGTACGTTCCTCGTATTTCGACCAATCGTACACCGAGAAGGCCGAGGACGCCGACGAGGCTCCATCGATCTGCTCTAAGGTTTCCGGAACATAATCGTTTCCGCAGGATTCACAATGCAGTCCCTTGGCCGCGCCGTTATATGCAAGAGGTGCGCCACAGCAGGGACAGGAATAATTCTTTATGGTTGCTTCCAAAACAGTCCCTCACTTTCTGCTGCTTATCGAACAGACAAGGCAAGCAAAATTTCATCAACAGTATACTGCATTTTTTGCATTCTGTCAATGATTTTTTCCAGCCTTATCCCATAAAAGCACCTGAAAAAAATAACCTTGCACTTTTTTTGAGAAACCCCTTGACATTCCGTTCTTTTAATGCTATCATAGCCATACCGAGATAAACGGCAAACATTTTCGAACAACGTAGGCTCACCTTTCAGAGCAAACGGAGGTAACGAACATGAAAAAGCACATTCCAACCCATATGCGGCTCCCCCACCGAAAAAAGCCGATACCGGCTTCCCACACCCAGACCTTTACCGATGAAGAAGCAAGGATACTCGAAAAGGAATTCATTGATGCCTATTCGGGTACCTCTAAAAGCACGCTCAAGATCCTTCTTGTCATGTACAAGAGGTATCCTTTGCAGCTTCTTTTGTCGGTTCTTTTTTATGGCATTGCCACGCTGCCACACATCACCATCCCCATTGTAACGGCAAATCTCATCAATGTGGTAGTCGATGTTTTGGCCGGTGTCGAATTCAACTATATCCATGAGATTGGCGTCAATGTAGCAGTGCTTGTCTTTCTACTCTTTCTCAACATTCCGACCAACATGATTCGCGTTCGCCTGCAAAGCGGCGTTATGCGCAAGGTCGAGGTCGGCTTACGCGGGGCACTTGTGCGTAAGCTCCAGCAGCTCTCCATTTCCTTCCATAAGGAAATGCAGTCCGGTCGTATCCAGTCCAAGCTCATGCGTGACGTAGAAACGGTGCAATCGCTTTCACAACAGCTGTTCACCATCATTCCGCAGGTCGCGCTCAATATGATCACCGCGCTGGTGGTGGTGGTTTCGCGCAATCTGACCATCTTCGCCTTCTTTGTGATGTGTATCCCGGCGGCCACCCTTACCATGCGCGCCTTCCGTGCGCCCATCAAGAAGAATAACCGCGAATTCCGCAAGGGCATGGAGGCCACCTCAGCCAACTTAATGGATATGGTGGAAATGACCCAGATCACCCGTGCGCACGCGCTCGAAAATCGCGAGGTCCACAAAATGACCACGTTGCTCAACAAGGTTGCCACCACTGGCTTCCATCTGGATGTCATCCAAGCCCTGTTTGGCGCCTGCTCCTGGGTCATTTTCCAGCTGTTCCAGCTGCTATGCCTTGTCTTTTCGGTGTATCTTGCCATTAAGGGACAGATCGAGATCGGTGATATCTCCATGTATCAGTCGTATTTCTCTACATTGACCAGTCAGGTTTCTACCCTCATCGGACTCATGCCCATCATCACCAAGGGCTTTGAATCCATCTCTTCCATCGGCGAAATACTCGGTGCCAGCGATATAGAGGATAACCGTGGAAAATTCGAGATCGCCGACTTAAAGGGATCCTACGAATTTCAGAACGTGGAATTCTCCTATGAGGACGATCAACCCCTGCTTCGCGGATTAGACCTTTCCGTCACACCCGGTGAGACCATCGCCATTGTCGGGGAATCCGGCTCTGGAAAATCCACGCTTCTCAATCTGGTGCTTGGCTTCAATCTGCCCAAGGGCGGCAAGGTGTTGGTCGATGGACACGACATCACCGAGATCAATCTGCATACCTATCGCAAGAATCTTGCGGTCGTGCCGCAGAACAGTGTCATGTTCACCGGCACCATCCGCGAAAACATCACCTACGGCATGAACAATGTCCCGGAGGAAAAGCTGAAAGCGGTGTTGGATGCCGCGCTTCTCACCGACTTCATCGCTTCTCTGCCGCAGGGTGTGGACACACCTCTTGAAGAGCATGGTGCAAACCTGTCCGGCGGACAACGCCAGCGCTTATCGATTGCCCGTGCGCTCATCCGCGACCCGAAGGTCATCATTTTTGATGAAGCCACCAGTGCGCTGGACAGTGTGTCCGAAAAGGAGATACAGAAGGCCATCAACAATCTTTCTAAGGACCGCACAACCTTCATCGTGGCGCACCGCCTGTCCACTATCCGCGATGCCGACCGCATTGCCGTAGTCAAAAACGGCGTATGCGCCGAGATCGGAACCTTCGAGGAGCTGATGGAAAGGAAGGGCGAGTTCTATAAGATGCAGACCTTGCAGACGGTTTAAAAACATTTGATAGTAAAAGCAGAACGGCCACAGCGGTCGTTCTGCTTTTTCTTTTTCCTATTCGATCACAAGACCGGCGATCCTTCCACAGCCGGTCGAATGCCCATCCCGGTTGACATCCTCAAACCTCGTTTCGTGTACGAGCTTCCTTTCGCTCGTCACTCGTTCGCCATTTACTGTGATATTCGAAAGCACAAGTGTCTGCACCGTGTTCGAAAGATACGGATCGAATATCTCACGCTCTCCCATGCGCGCCGATTTGGGTCCACAGCATACCAGATAGGAATACGGATATTTTTCCTTGTACAGTCGAAGGCGTATGTTTTCAAGGCGCATATAGCCGATATCGGCGCCAAGCTCGACCGCTCCAAAGGCACCGCGCACCGGGTCGGACTGCGTATACTCTGCAAGTCCATCCACCGGTTCACACAGATCAAAATCCATGTCCTCTAAATAGATGTGATCGGCCTTCCCCACAGCCCCACGCTCCGGCTGCGTTCCGATGGTATAGACCGGCGTTTGATAATACATTTTAAAGGTACGCACGCCCTTGACCTTCCGGAAAATGACGTTTTGCACACGGCACTCCTTGCGCACGCCATCGTCATACCAATATACGCCGGGCACGGCACGCAAGGCCCGGTACAGGCTTCCCTCCCACGCATCTAAATCCTCGCATAATACCGTGTCGATACTCCCGAAATTGATCGAGGAATCCTGCCAATCGTAGGCATTGAGGGCGACTAAATCGTCTCCGACCTGCCCATGGATATGCCGACAGCGGACGTTTTGCGTGTTGCCATTGATATGGATACCGTCTGCATAGCAATGCTCGAAGCGGATATTATCAAAAAAAGCATTTTCCGTGTCCCCAAGCTGCACAGCAAAGCCGCCGGTATGCGCAAAGGTCACATCCTGCACGATAAGCCCCTTTGTATTGCCTAAATACCACAAACAGCTCACGCCGTACATTCTCCGGTCTTTATCGCTTTTACCGCTTTTTCCGTAGCCGGCACGTTCGGTATGTGCTTCCTCGAAGCGTCCTCCGAAAATGGAAATATTGTGGGCACAGGGCGTTTTTTCGCCCTCAAGCGGCGCGTGTGTCCCATCGGCGGCACGATGCGATAGGAACATGACCACATCACATTCCTTTGTTAAGCGCACGGTCGCCCCCTCCGCTTCGATGCGACGGTCAGACGGAAGCACCACGGTCGAATCGATGTAATACGGCTCTTCTCTTGCCGGAATGACCACGATCTCATGCACATTCAGGGCAGCTTGCAGAGCTTCCGTCCATATCTCTTTTTCACCGTCCTTACGGACAAGCGTGCGAAACGCTTCTAAGCTTACACGGTCGCAAAGTCCCTGCGACTCCTTTTGGGTTTGGCAGTAAACGGCTTCCAAGCGTGCTTCTATCTCCGCACGTTTATCTGTATTTTGCATATCGATCACTCTTTCCGTTTTTTTACGTTTTTTTGTTTTGTTTTATCATATCAAATCCGTTCGAGTTTGTCAAGTGCTGTCCCACAAAAGTGCTTTCGTATTAAAATAAAAAAGACGTTTGGGGCTTGAAATATTCAAAAAAACATGGTATACTATAAAATGTATTGTTATTTCTTCTATTTCTTCAAAAAGAAAGAGGTCACAAAATATGCAACGTATCAAATTGTCTGAAGGGGTTCATTTGAACATACACCCCTCCGATAAGTTCAAGACCAACTATTTTTCTGTCTGCTTTGTCGTGCCACTTGAAAAGGAAAACGCGCATTTGACCGCACTCGTCACCAAGGTTTTGGCACGCGGCTGTCGTAAATATCCCACCATGGCCGCTATTTCCGAAAAATTAGAATATCTGTACGCTTCCGATATTTCGCCGATCTATGTCAAACGCGCCGAAAGCTTAATCGTAGGCTTTTGCGCTGATTTTATTAAAGACGCCTATCTTCCGAATTCCTCCGAGGGACTTCTTGCCGAGGTCATTCAGCTGGTCTTTGACCTGTTGTTCGACCCACTGGTGGAAAACGGTGCCTTTTCCGAAACCTATACCGATGGCGAAAAGACCGATCTGATCAACGCCATTGGCGCAAAAATCAACAATAAAGCCGCCTATGCCAAGGAGCGTTGCACCTCCCTCATGTTTGGCGCACACCCCTATGGAGTCAGCGAAACCGGCACGATCAGCGATGTCCGCTCTGCCACAGCCGCCGATGTCTATGCACGCTACAAGGCAATCGTTGAAACGGCTCCCATTGAGATATCCTTCAATGGCGAAGCGGACACCGATACACTAAAAAAATGGATATACGAACGCCTTCCGCAAAGCACCACACGGCTATCAGCCTTCCCGGGCAGAACCTTCTTAGAAGGTGAGCCGGATGAATTAAACGAGGTCAGCGAGGAAATGCCGGTCGCACAGGGAAAGCTGGTCATGGGCTTTCGTATGGGAGGTATTGAAGTTGGTCACCCGGATGCGGCCGCTTTTTCGGTGTTCAATGAGATATTCGGCGGCTCGCCCAATAGCAAGCTGTTTATGAACGTGCGCGAAGCCATGAGCCTGTGCTATTATTGCCGCTCCATGCCGGATATGTATATGAGTGCCCTGTTCATTTCCTGCGGCATTGAGACGGAAAACCGCGTAAAGGCGCAGGACGCCATCCTTGCCCAGTTGGATGCCATGAAGCACGGCGAATTTTCCGAGGAAGATATTGCCGATGCCAAGCGTTCACTTGCCAATTCCTACCGGGAATTGGACGACAGTGCCGCCGCCCTCTGCCTGTGGTATACGTCCCGCCGGCTCTGCGGCAGTGCCGCCACACCGGACGAGATCATGCGTGCCATCGAAG
Organism: uncultured Oscillospiraceae bacterium; assembly: GCA_964488785.1. Classification (GTDB taxonomy): domain Bacteria; phylum Bacillota; class Clostridia; order Oscillospirales; family CAG-382; genus UMGS882. The sequence goes on from CAZAWG010000045.1 coordinate 6,662, forward strand.
CCGTTCGCGCCGAGGACATTAAGCGCGTTGCCGAAAAAGTGGTACTCGATTCAGTCTATTTCATCAAAGGCACAGGAAATTCAAGCGGTGAGGAGGAGCAAGCATGAAAACCATTCGCAAAACAAATACCGATATCAACGAAAACTATATCCATTTCACCCATAAAAGCGGTCTTGAGGTGTATATCGTCCCTAAGAAAATGGCGACCTCCTATGCCCTTTTCGGAACGAAATTCGGTTCCATTGACAATCACTTCATTGTGGATGGCGAGGAAGTCGTGCTTCCAGACGGTATTGCCCACTTTTTAGAGCATAAGATGTTTGAGCAGGAGGACGGCACAGATGCATTCTTACGCTATGCCAAGACCGGTGCAAATGCCAATGCCTACACCACCTTTGAGCGTACCTGCTATCTGTTTTCGGCTACCGAAAAATTTTATGACTCGCTTGAGATACTCCTTGATTTTGTATCCCATCCCTATTTCACCGAGGCGACCGTGCAAAAGGAGATGGGCATCATCGGACAGGAAATTCGTATGTATGACGATAATCCCGGCTGGCAGCTGTATTTCGGAATGCTGACCGGTCTGTATCACGCCAATACCGTGCGTATCGACACCGCCGGAACGACCGAAACCATTTCCCACATCACCCCCGAGCTATTGCACACCGCCTATCGCGCTTTTTATGACCCGCATAATATGCTTCTCTCGCTCAGCGGCGATATCGACCCCGAACGCGTAAATACCATCTGCGACAAGTATTTGCAAGAGACCGAAAAGCCAAACGTCACACGCTTGTATCCCGACGAACCGAAAAGCATTTTCCGTGAGCGCGTATCCAAGCGCTTAGAGGTCTCCATGCCGATGTTTGCAGTCGGTATCAAGGACAATATCAAAGCGGAAAACGGCGAAAAACTCATGAAAAAGCAGGCCTGCTACGATATTCTTCTGGATATGCTCTTTGGCAAGAGCAGTCCGTTCTACAGCCGGATGTATGAAAGCGGAAAGATCGACTCCTCGTTCTCCTTTGATTATGAGTGCAGCACTACCTTTGCTCATGCCATGCTCTCCGGGGCTTCCTATGAGCCGGAGCAGGTCTACACACTCATCCGCGAGGAAATCGAAAACGCCAAAAGGAACAGCTTGGATAAGGAAGCCTTCGAACGTATCCACCGGGCAAGCTATGCACAAACACTGCGTGCCTTCAATTCGACCGAGGATATCGCCGGTGAAATGCTCATCTACCGCTTCGAGGGCTATGATATGCTCGATTATCCGCAGCTTGTCGCTTCAGTAACCTTCGAGGATGTATGCGCCCTGTTAGATACCGCCTTCCAGCCGGACGAATTCGTGCTTTCCACCATTCTGCCGCTTGAGCAGACCGCCAATGGAGGCGAAAACGCATGAACGCTGTCGGCTTTCCCGGTTTGGGGCTTGGTCCGTTCACGCTTGACCCGACCGCATTGGTGCTTGGTCCGATTCATGTTCGCTGGTATGGCGTGATCATCGTTTGCGGTATGCTTCTTTCTGCGCTGTATGCCTTTATGCGCATGAAAAGCATCGGTCTTTCGATGGACGACTGCCTTGACGTGGCTCTTGTCTGCATTCCCTGCGGCATTGTGGGCGCACGGCTCTATTACGTTCTCACCAGCCTTTCCGACTATTCCTCCTTTTGGGAGGTATTCAAGGTCTGGGAGGGCGGACTTGCCATTTATGGCGGTATCATTGGCGGACTGCTCGGCGTGGTACTTATCGCGCGCCATAAGAAAAAAAACGTGCTTGCCTTGCTCGACTGTATCGCGCCCGGCGTGATGCTCGGACAAAGCCTTGGGCGTTGGGGCAACTTTGTCAATGCCGAGGCATACGGCGTTATCGGACAATACGATTTTCTGGGGCTATCCTTGGACGCTTCCGCCCTTGCAGACGGCAATCCCCTTCTCATGACCATCAACGGTCTGCCGGTGCATCCGAC
>CAZAWG010000046.1:0-5638 GCA_964488785.1 uncultured Oscillospiraceae bacterium
CTTTTACGCTTTCTCTGTCTGCGTTTACTCTGCTTTCTCAGAGGCTTCTTCTGTTGAAGGAGCTTCCGCTTCTGCTTTTTCTTCCTCGCTTTCATCCATAGCGGATTTCAAAGCCATAGCAAGGTTTTCGCCGAACGAGCCGGAGGCCTGTGATTTTCCTTCGATGATATCGTTGAAGGCGGCAGCGCGAGCGGCACTCACACTCTTGATATCGATCTTATTATAGCCGGTAAGTCTTGCGGCAAGACGAGCGTTCTGTCCCTCTTTACCGATAGCAAGCGACAGCTGATCGTCCTCGACCAGCACATAGCAAGAGCGATCGCCCGTCTCGGTGACCGAAACCACACTTGCCGGTGCAAGGGAGGCACAAATGAATTCTTCCGGATTTTCGCTGTACTTGATGATATCGATCTTTTCGCCGCCAAGCTCATGGGTAATGCTGTTTTTACGGATGCCCTTGGCACCGATGCAGGCACCGATCGGATCGACGTTTGGTTCACGCGAATAGACAGCGATCTTTGTACGGCTACCGGCTTCACGCGCGATAGACTTGATGATGACCGTACCATCCTGAATTTCAGGAACCTCTAATTCAAACAGGCGTTTGACAAGACCCGGATGCTTACGGGAAAGCACGATGGTCGGTCCCTTTGTCTCGCGCTTGACGATGGTAACATAGACCTTTAATTTCTGACCCTCGATATAGCGTTCACCGGGAATCTGTTCGTTTTTGAAGAGGGTGACCTCGTTGCGTCCTAACTCCAACACGGCATTGCCGGTGACCGGGTCGATACGCGAAACGATAGCGGTGACGATCTCTTCCTTCTTGCCCTCATACTCACGCACCATGCGGTCGCGTTCTGCCTCGCGGATGCCCTGGATAATGACCTGCTTTGCGGTCTGGGCAGAGATACGACCGAAATTTTTCGGCTTGATCTCGACCTCGACGATATCGCCAAGGTTATAGGTCTTTTTGATATTCCGCGCGTCCTCAAGGGTGATCTCGGTCTTATCGTTGAAGCGGTGGCGGCGGCGAATGATAGCGGGCTTTGCGCCGCTGTCATCGTCATCAAACACATCCCCGTAGGGGGTGGTATCCTCGATCTCGATGAGGCGGTCGGTACGCTCATCGAAATCGTCAAAGTTATATTCAGCGGTCAGGGGGATATCCTCTTCCAGGTTCGGATCAACAACGGTAAGCTGCTTGAACACGCGCACGTTCTGCTTGACCGGGTCAAGCTCGATGCGAACGTTCGAAAAGCCATTATCCTTTTTGAAGCCGCTGAGCAGGGCTGCTTCGACCTTTTCGAGCATATATTCCTTTGAAATTCCCTTTTCATTTTCCAGCATATCCAACGCCTTGAAAAATTCTGCGTTCATTGCCCTTATTCCTCCAATTCATCGTCATATGGTTTATGAAAGGCTCAAACATACAAGCCTTCATCATTTGTTTTTATAGATCGCACACAGTGCGGATGCCGGCGACATCCTTTCGCGCAAGTGTCAAGTCTGTTCCGCCGCAAGCAAGCACAAAGCTGTCGTTTTCTTCGTCGTATGCGCCAAGCACGCCATGCAGAGTCTTTGTCCCATCAAGCGCCTTATACAGTTTGACCGTGACCTCTGTATTTTCAAACGCCGCAAGGTGTGCCGGTGTTTTTAATTCCCGCTCCAATCCGGGCGACGATATTTCCAGATAATAGCTGCCATCGATGGGATCCGCCTCATCCAAAAGAGGCTCCACGGCGTCATTGACCATCTCACAATCGGTAAGCGACACGCCCTCCGGACGGTCGATATAGATGATCAGGTTATGGTCAGGACCCTCTTTAACGAATTCCACATCCCACAGGGTACAGCCGCATTCCTCGACCGCCTCTTTCACAAGGTCAGTCACAAGGGCGGCGATGTTCTTTTTCTTTTCTGCCATATACTTCCCTTTCGTGTACCAGGACTTTCTTTTCAGGCCATGGCACGATGAATCGAAAGGAGCGGTCTTGTCAACCGCTCCTTTCTCCATATTCTTCTACTACAGTATAACACACATCATCCAAAAAATCAATAGTAAATTGCATTTTTTTGAATTATCGGTATTTTACACAAAACCAACGACCGGATTTTGTCTAATCTAAGATATATACCCACATATTGCGGCGACCAAAGTTGATACACTCATCATACGTCATAAAGGCAAGGTCGATCTTATTACCTTTGATAGCACCGCCGGTATCCTCTGCAACGCCTAAACCATATTCGATCTTGTCAGAGGTAACAAACATTTTGGTATGCAGGGGAATGACCTTAGGATCCACTGCAACAACGCCCTTTTCCAACGCTGCGCCTGTGGCTGTGGTCATCGTGGTCTGTCCGGGGACATAGGTATAGGCGGTGGCCTCGACCTTCATTTTGTAGCTGTAGGAATACACGGTTCCATCCGATGCGGTCACGGTTCCGCCAACGCCACACTCTGCAACGGCATTGACCGGCCAGGCAAGGATCTCCTCTGCCATGACCTCAGATTCGACCGGCACCCCATCCACGCACTTTTCGATATACGTGACGCTTTTTGTGCCGGGCACGCCTTCTGTGATGACCTTATACTCACCTTTGGGGATCGTATCCACATTCACCGTATCGTATTCATACGGAATGGCTTCGGTGACGGTATACTCACGATATTCGACCGACGTGATATCGATCATCATATCATCGTATAAAACTGCGTCGGTGGCAACGCTCAGCACATCGACCTCTGTCAACGTTACGCCGGCATAGGCCAAGAAATCGGCGCATTCGACCGGGAAATAGGTGTACTCACAGGCATTTCCATTCAAGACAAGTGTCACATCCACAGGTCCTTCGACACAGGAAATCTCTGCAAGCGGTTCTGATTCGTTTCCGTAGATTTCGGAAAAGGCAAACGCCGGTACGGAAAGCACGGCAAGCACAAACAGAACAGTCAGAAGCTTGACGGTCGTTATTCGCGCTGTCGTTAACTTTTTGTTCAAAAACATACTGTGCTCCTTTTCGGGAAATTGGCAAAAATGTGCGTTCCACGTTTTTGCAATCGTGTATATTAGCACACTTTTTTCGATTTGTCAAGCCTTTTTCGGAAATTTTGCCGATTTCCCGGTCAAAATCAGGAAAAATTCAGATATTTTTCCCGTTCAGCATAGTTTATGGCCAAAAACAAAAAAATATTCCGGTCGCTTTTTCAAAAATAATTCAGTTGACATAAAGCACAGAGTTTAGAAAGAGTTTACATTTCGACAACTCCGTAACAGGTGTATTCCATTTGTTTTTTCTGACGATTTTTTTCGCATAAAACTTTTGGTATTTGTGCATATTAACAAATTCTGTTTTGCGTCAAAAACGCCCAATACCATGAAGAACAAAGGCCGCAAACACCAATTGCAGGATCAGAATAAGCGGAAGCCCAGCCATGAAAAGGACGTGCTTCGTCTTGTGACGAATGACTAACATCGTCAAATACATACCGACCGCTCCTCCAAACGCAGCCACACACAAAAGTGCTTTTTCCGACACGCGCCATGCACCCTTTCGCGCCGCACACTTATCATAGAGTGTCACAACAAAGGCGAGAACTGACATACAGGCAAGGTATAAGAAAAAAATCTTCATTATTATATAGACACCTTTCGATTTCCGATATTCTCTTTTTTTCTTCCTTATATATAATACACGCTCTTTTGCAAAATAGCAAGATGGTTTTTGTTAATGAGTCAAACGAAAGATTTTTTTTAAAATACAAAAATCTTCTTGCATATTTTCGGATAATATGCTATACTAAGTTAGTAGTATTATACAGAAAAGAGGTGCAGTCTTGTTTTCACGTCGTTTTTCCACACACACGCCGGATGAATCTCTTCCGGAGGATACACGCGATGCCTTTGCCGCCGCCAACGGCGATAAGCTGGCATTCGAGCGTTTAGTGCGCAAATATGAAAAATTCGTCTGCACCACCGTCTTTACCGTGGTACGCAACCGCGAGGACTCCTTTGATGTGTCCCAAGAGGTTTTTCTTAAGCTGTATCATTCCATTGGTTCCTTTAAGGGAGACAGCAGCTTTTCTAGCTGGCTATACCGCATAGCAAAGAACTGCGCCTTAGATCATTTGCGCCGTCAGAAGCGACATCAATCTCTCAGTCTGGACGCCGAGGATGATGACGGGAATCGCTTTATATTACAGCTTCCCGACACAAACCCGGCAGGCGACCCGGAGCATCGTCTGCTTCAAAGTGAACGCAAGGATATGCTTTACGACGCATTGAACGAGCTATGCGATGAGCATCGCGAAATTTTGCTTTTACGCGACATCGAAGGTCTTACATACGATCAGATCGGTGAGCGCTTACAGCTTGAGAGCGGAACGGTCAAATCGCGCTTATTCCGAGCGCGTGAAGCTCTGCGAAAAAAATTAGAAGAAAAAAAGTATTTTTGACCGGAACTTTTTTCCGCTTTTCCGCGTCCTATCAATGAAGCAAAAGACATAAACAGTTATCCCTGCGAAAGGAGGTGTGCCGATATGAGAACCAAGAATGAATTACCGCCGGATAATGCACCGGACAGCTCTCTTTGTGAGCAAACGCGCTTTGCTTTGTTTGAGGAAAAGGAACTGTCAGAGAGCCAAAAGGAGCATATTTCACATTGTGCGTTCTGTCAATCTTTTGCCAGCGAGACAGAATCTATGTTAGCTGCTTTATCCGCGCTTGAACAGAAGCCGCTTGTTCGCTATGGAAAGGGACTTGCCGATTCCGTCATGGATGAGATCGATGTCCAGAGCGAGCTATTCGGAAAAAGAAGCAAAAAAAGCCTGTTCTTCCGTCATGCAGGTCTGGTCGCTGCCTGTGTCGTGATCGCCGTCATGGCAGGTCCTACCGTTTACCGGATGTTGAACGCAGACAAGAACAGTGACTCGGGCATGGCACTGTATGCGCGCGATGTGCTTGACATGGACGCTGATGCCAACGAGAGCGAAAGCGACACCGTCCATAGGGAAGAGCGTTTTTCCTACGCCCCCTCCTATTCGATATACGATCATGTGGAGCCGGAGGACGAAACGGAAAACGGCGCGACCTCCTATACGAACACCTGCTCTGATCCCCCTCAGACCTCGTTCGATGATGCACAAGAAGAGGACGAAGCACACGACAAACGACTTATTATCAGCGCCTCGCTTATAGCGGAGGACGATGAGACGGCTGTGGCAAAAGATGAAGCACCGGAGTCAGAAAAGTCTGAAGCGCTCACAAACAACAAAGCCCCTGCCACCACCGATTCCGGCAAGAATGCCGGGAAAGACGACAAGGCGGACAAAGGCGGCAAGAAAGCGGACAACAAAGCCGACAGTAAGGCTTCTGAAAAGAAAGAGTCCGATAAAAAAAGCCCCTCTATGGAGGAGACCGCAACTCCCCCGGCAGACACGGAAGCCGCTCCCACACCGGTAGAAGCTGCGAATGACACCCATGAACCTAACTCTTCCGCAACCGGTGCAGAAGGATCACAGACGCAGCCCCTTCTAAACTCTGCCATTCCTTCGGAAAATGCTATGCAGGAAGCCGCTTCAACCGACACAGCCGAACTCCAAGAAGAGCAAACCGGCTCGTCCGGCGGCTCATCC
>CAZAWG010000046.1:5738-8596 GCA_964488785.1 uncultured Oscillospiraceae bacterium
AGCAGCAGCGGAAGCAGCTCAGCCGCAGTTTCTTCCGATAAAGCAAGCTCTGTGTCGCCTGAAATGTCCGCTTCCAACGAAGCACCTGCCGAAAACGGGGATGCCACTCGAGCAAATGATGCAACCGGCAGTGCATCGGGAAAGGAAAGCAACCTTTTGACCGATGCCAAGGACACGCCAAGCTCCACAAACAAGGAGACAGGCAACACAAACGGTTCTCTGACCGATACGGCCTATGCAGCGGCAAGCTCGGCATTTTCCGGCATTTATGCTGTCGATGCCTCTTCTGCCTATTCTCAGTTTTTTGACACGACCGCCTGTGTTTCCTTTTTGACCAGTGATCCGGGCATTACGATCCAGGTTTTCTTAGAACAGGATGCCGTTTCGTTCGCATGGACGGTTTCGCATGATTCAAAGGGCAATGCGCAGATTTTTGAAGTTCATGCAGCAGAAGCTGAATAACAAGCTCTTATTTTCACGTTTACTCGCAAGAAGGACTGTGGCAAAACGCTGCGGTCCTTCTTTTTTGTCGCTATGCGCGTTTTCCAATTGTTAACTCATTCTTTTCACCCAAGAACGGATTTTGTTGCAAAAGAAGCATACATTTTTCGGGCAGATTGGCTATAATAATAGTTGATTGTTTTTATATTTACCAATCCGCTTTTGCGGATATAGAAAGGAACTCATCATGCACTGCTGTAGAAATATCACAAAGGATCTCATCTGGATCGGCGCCAATGACCGCCGTTTATCGCTTTTCGAAGGGGTCTACCCTGTCCCACACGGCGTTTCCTATAATGCCTATCTGCTCTTAGATCGTCAGACAGTGCTGTTTGACACAGCCGATGCGGCAGTGCGTGAGCGTTTTCTCGAAAACCTTACCGCTTCTCTTGCCGGACGTGCGTTAGACTATCTTATCGTTCAGCACATGGAACCGGATCACTCGGCGTGCTTACACGCTGTTTTGGAGAAATATCCGGATGTCAAGCTTGTCTGCAATACGAAAACCGTGACCATGATCCGTCAGTTTTTCCCGAAGGATGCGTTTTCTGAGGAGCGTTTCCTTATCGTCAAGGAGGGTGACACGCTTTCGACCGGTTCACACACGCTCACCTTTGTCATGGCACCCATGGTTCACTGGCCGGAGGTCATGGTAACCTACGATGTGACCGATAAGATCCTCTTTTCTGCCGATGCCTTCGGCACCTTTGGCGCATTGGATGGGGCTTTATTTGCCGATGAGGTGGACTTCATGCACGATGTTCTCCCGGAAGCACGGCGCTATTACACCAACATTGTGGGCAAATACGGTCCGCAGGTACAGACACTGCTCAAAAAAGCCGGCGCTTTGGACATCGCCATGCTTTGCCCACTTCATGGGTATGTATGGCGACAGGACATCATCTCCTATATCGAAAAATATGCTGCCTGGAGCAGCTACACGCCGGAAAAGAAGGGCGTTTTGATCGCTTATGCTTCGGTCTACGGCAACACGGAGAATGCAGCCGAGCTATTAGCCACACGTTTGCGTGAAAAGGGCGTGGAAACAAAAATGTACGATGTATCCATGACACATCCTTCGTATGTACTCAGCGATGCGTTCCGGTACAGTCATCTTATTTTCGCCTCCCCCACCTATAACGCCGGTATTTTTGTGACCATGGAAACGCTTTTGCGTGAGCTTGCCGCGCACGCGCTGCAAAACCGTGTGCTTGGCTTTATCGAAAACGGCTCCTGGGCGCCTATTTCTGCTTCTCTTATGAAGGATACGTTTGCAAAGTCTAAGAATATCACATATTTGGAAAACACAGTGACCGTTCGTTCTGCCGTGTCGGAAGAAGCAAGCGCTTTCATCGAAGCGATGGCGGACGAGCTTGTTCGGTCGATCACACAGGAAAATGCATAAGGTACAGGGAAACGACAACGTATGAATTTTGACTATATTTTATTTGATTTGGATGGCACGCTCATCGACACCTCCGAAGGGATCACGAAATCCGTTCAATACGCCTTAAACAAGCGCGGCTATGTGGGGCACTCCCTTCAAAGTCTGCAAAGCTTCATCGGCCCGCCCTTACGAGAGCAGTTTATGAATTTCACCGGTGCAGACCTTGACGAAGGCACACGACTTGTTGCGACCTACAGAGAGTATTACACCGAAACCGGCATTTTTGAATGCCGTCCCTACGATGGGATCGAAGCTATGCTTCGCAGACTGGTACGCAAGGAAAAGAAGCTGCTTGTTGCCACCTCCAAGCCGGAGGTGTTCGCAAGACGCATATTGGAGCATTTTTCCTTAGACGGCTATTTCACCTTTATTGGTGGCGCAGAGCTTGACAACACGCGTACAGACAAGGTCTCGGTCATCCGCTATGTGCTTGACTGTGCCGGAGGCATAGACACGCTTTCTTCTCGTGCGGTCATGGTCGGAGACACGCATTTTGACATAGAAGGTGCTAAGTTGGCAGGTATTTGTTCGATCGGGGTGACATACGGTTTTGGCGATGCCATGCGCATCCGGGAGGCAGGGCCGCTATGCTTGTGCAGCTCGGTACGGGAATTAGATAAGGTACTTGCGTAAAGCATTCAAAAAGGACTGCAAAGCTCGTTGCAGTCCTTTTTTTATCCTGTGCTTCAAGAAGTAGCATTATCTCGCTTTTTCTTTGTTTCGGTCGGCAATTCGCCGATCACCTTTTTATAGGTTTTGGTAAAATAGGAGCTGTTATCAAAGCCACAGCGCACAGCGGCTCTTGTGATGCTCTCGCCGCCCTCGATGAGGGCTTTTGCCTGCTGGCAACGGATCTGATTGAGCTTTTCCAAAACGGTTTGCCCGGTATACTGTTTAAACTCCCGTGCAA
>CAZAWG010000047.1:0-7743 GCA_964488785.1 uncultured Oscillospiraceae bacterium
GCACTATTTCCGTTGCATTCGTAAAGCAGAGCAAAGCTATTGGCAATCGAAGTGAAATGTGCTATAATCCACATCAAGCAAAGATTCAAGCCAACCTGTGACTATCTTGTCTAAAGCTGTCTCATAAAAGCGGGAATTATCGAGATACCTTTTTGTTTCGTCAATCTGCACATAAATACACTGTTTTTTTTTTTTGTGCGATAATAATTTAGAGCTAAGTTATTGACAATTGAAATCATGTGTGCTATAATATATCAAACATACGAAAAGAGAGACGCCTGTGACAGATAAAGAACTCAAACGGTTGAGTCGTGCCGATCTGATGCAAATGATCTTAGATCTGACACTTCAAAACCGTACGCTTCGCGAAAAGCTCGAAAACGCCGAAAAAGCGCTTGCCGCACGTGAGCTAAACATCCAAGCCTCCGGCACACTTGCCGAAGCAGCACTCCGGCTCAATGGCATTTTCGAAGCAGCGGATAAAGCCTGTCAGCAATATACGGAAAATATGAAGCGTCTGTATGGCGAAACGCCCTGCGACGCAGATGCCCCTATAGATGAATCCATAAGAAAAGCAGATGAAGCCAATGAGTAGGAACAAACGAAAAAAGCTTCCGGTTTCGGGCGCAGATGCCCCCACTCCGGAGCAGCTTCAAGGCGAAATACACCGTCTGCGCTACCATTCGCGCTATCGCCGGGTGTTACGCAGTACCGCCTACAGTCTTGTTGTCGTGGCGGCCGTGGCGGTCTTGGTCGCAACTATCTGGATGCCGGTGCTTCAAATCTACGGCTCCTCCATGGCTCCCTCCCTTGAGGAAGGCGATATCGTTGTATCGATCAAGGGCTCGGAATTTGAAGCCGGCGAATTAATCGCCTTTTATATAGGAAATAAAATTCTCGTTAAGCGCTGCATTGCGCTCCCCGGACAATGGGTGGATATCGATGAGAATGGCTATGTATATGTCGATGGCACTCTGTTGGATGAGCCGTATCTTGCGGAGCATTCGCTTGGTGATGCCAATATTGAGCTTCCCTACCAGGTGCCGGATAACCGGTATTTCTGCATGGGAGATCATCGCTCCACCTCGGTGGATTCCCGACACACCGAGGTTGGTTGTATATCGGAGGAACAGATCGTTGGGAAGATCGTCTTTCGCGTTTGGCCACTTGACGGCTTCGGCGCGATCGAATAGGGAGGTGCGTGTCTATGGCTTTTTCAGGTTATTCGGAACAAAATAAGCTCATAAAGAAAAACCGATTCAAACGGCGTTGGTATCGTCTGATGATGGTCGCATCCTCCATTGTGGTTTTTTGCACTACCTATGCACTGATCTTACCAGCGATCACCATGGAAAAGGGCTGTGAGCTTCCTGAGCATACCCATACCAAGGACTGCTACGAGGAAATCACACAAAGCCTTCTTTCCTGCTCCGAAAAGGGGCTTGTACAGCATAAGCACACAAAGAAATGCAAAAACGAGGACGGCGAATATATCTGCGGCTATGCCGATTTCGTTCTCCACACACACAATGACAGCTGCTACGATGAAAACGATGAGCTGATCTGTGCCCTCGAAGAGATCGAAGAGCATACCCATTCGTCCTCTTGCTATTCTTCCACCAAAGCACATAAACACACCGAGGACTGCTATTCCACCGCACGCGGCAAGCTCATCTGTGCCGAAAAAGAGGTCAAGGGACATACCCATACGGACAAGTGCATTAAAACAGAACAGGGCCCCTTGATTTGTGGCGAAGAAGAATCCGAGGGACACAAGCATTCCGCCGACTGCTACACCACCGAAGAGGTGTGTACCTGCGGTAAGAAGGAGTCCGAGGGGCACACCCATGACGAGGACTGCTACAAAACAAAGAAAACAAAGGTGTGTGACGATGATTCCGAGGAGCATGAACACACCGATGCCTGCTATGAATTCGAAGAAGTCTTAGCCTGCGGCCAAAAGGAGTCTAAGGGACACGCTCACACCTCAGATTGCTTTGAAGAAAAGAAAGAGCTGTCCTGCGATAGCGAAGAATCAAAGGGACACACGCACACAAATAAATGCTATGAGCAGAACGAGGAGATCGTCTGCGATAAAGAAGAGTCTGAGGGACATATCCATACCGACGACTGCTATGAATTAGAAGAAACGCTTACCTGCGGCAAAAAAGAGTCCGAGGGTTCCGAAAAAACGCTCGATTGCGACCGGGAAGAGCTCCTTGCCCATGAGCATACCGAGGACTGCTTCGCGGCAGACGGAACCGTGTGCTGTGGTAAAACACAGGTGCTTCGCCACAGCCACACCGACTCCTGCTTCAAAACAAAGGCAGTCACAAAGCTCATCTGTGACATGGAGGAACACACCCACACAGACGCTTGCACCAAGCCTGCTAAAAAGCCCCTTTTGGAGGATGTGGAAGGGACGGAGGAGGTACACCACACCGCCGGACGTCGCGCCGAGGACGAGCTTGCCCTCATGGCATCCCACCCCAAGCTCACGGACGACAGTGCCTATGTGACAAGCATCAGCATTATGAGCTATACCACCGGTACCGCCCCCTTTGATGCCGATGATACCCCCGGAAACGATTCGAGCAAGGATAACGATATCATCCGAACCTTTGATACGCTTTCCTATTCATTCAATGTCCTCTATACCTCCCACACCATCGGCGATATGTATGAGGAAGCACGCGTCAAGCTGGAATTTGTGCTTCCTGTCACCCAAAAAGAAGCGGAATTCGACCTGTCCGCCATGGCTTGGATGGAAAATCCGGTCGTGAAAACCGAAACACGCGATGGGAAAACCTGCCAGGTGCTGACCTGCTACAAGCATCTGCTCCCCAGCGCCGGAAGCCAGGCGGTCGTTCCGGGCGAATTCGGCGAAAACGTCACCATCAACGTCAAAATGATGGAAAACGGCTCCGTACTCACTCCCACCTTCAGCGCCGCTATGGAATATAGCACCTGGGATGGTCTTTGCCCGACCCACGGTTTCGCGGAAAAAATGTCGATCACAGCCCGTCCCATCACCATTTCTGCCGCCCCCAAATACAACATCGAGATCAACAAGGCGTTCGCGACCGAGGCAAAGCAGAACTACGATTTCAGCACACGCATTGCCGGAATGCACGAACCGTTGAACTTGGATGCCGGCATTCGCTTGGGACGTATCTTTACCTATGGTGTCACGCTCCAGCTGTATAACACGAGCAGCGATAAGGGCTTGCGCGGTATCGAGCTGCCGGCCGGCGACATCACCTTCGACCTGAAATTAGATACCCAATTTACCCCCTATTATCAAAAGGTGGATGCGCCATCAGATGTGCAAAGCGGCACGACCGTCGATGCGACGACAGATTACACACCGCTCGTCTGGAGCTATTCGCCGCAAAGCTACGAAAATACCGAGCGCAGCATCGCTATGACCTCCTATACGCAGGCCTATCGCGGAGCGCCCTATAATAGATATGTACCGGGCAATCCCCACTACGGCAGCCGCACGAACGCCTGCTATAACGGCGGTACCTGGTCCGTTTCGCAGGATGGTAGCATCATCCATGTGACTGTTTCGGGCTATGATTTCGATGGAATCTTCCCACGTTTGCGTGCGGGCGAAAACGATGGTGACTCGGGCTATTATAAAAAGGATACGGGCGTTGCCAATATCGGCTGCTTCTCCGCTATGAAGCTGTATATCGTCCAGCCCTTCCAGAAAAAAGCAGATGCCGGGACCACGAGAAACGTTTTGGACGACTTTTCCGACGAAGAAAGTAAGAAGCAGGATGTAGGGACCGGTTATTGCTTGGATGGAAACTTCACCATGACGGTTTCCGCCATCAACCTGCAAGCCACCACCATCAGCGGTCAGACCCTGCCGGATGCACCGAATGATAACAGCAACCAGACCTCTAAAACCACCAACATCAGCAAAGAAACCGTTAACCTCAAGCGCGACGGCACCTATGAGCTTCGCCATTTGTACTCGCCGAAAGATGTTGCCGGTATGAACGATGTATTCGGATACAGCGAAGCAACCGCCGGATCCTGCGCACAGAACGGAAACGACTGGGCTGTCATCGGCTCGACCATCGGTCTTACCATTGGCGGCTATGCCCAGACCAACGGCGACGATGACAACAAAATGTGCGCCGCCAAATGGCTGATGAAATTCGATGCAACGGCGTTTGAGCCGGTTGCCGGGGGAACCAAAGCCAACACAATGGCCTGGCCTTACAAGTACTGCTTCCTGTACGGTGTCAAGCCGGACGGAAGCGATTGGACGACCGATAAGGAGATGAAGGAAACCACGATTGAAAAGCTGTGCTACTATAGCACGGTCGCCGAAGCGCAAACACACGGCGAGATCGTAGCCTTCTTAGTCGAAGCCGAGCCGAAATCCACCGTCGCTAACATTCCTGCCGGTATCCTGACCACCTATTACTGCCAGAACGTCAAAATCCGCGAGGATATCAATCTCATTGACAAATATTTCATCACCACCGGCGAATCCTATGTCTGGTGCGTGCCGCAATATACGGCTGCCACAGAGGACGGCAAGTCCATCCCCTCTATGTTGGGTAATGACCCGTCCGACCCGATTGAGCTTCCCCAATGGACACACGTCAAAAACAAACCTTCCACATACAAAAACGGCGATGGCGTACACGATAAGCACGAAGGCTCCTATTCCATAGGCGATACCATCCTCATCTTAGGCTATAAGGCCTCCATCACGAAAGGATTAGAACAGAAGAGCAGCGGCACCACAGCCAAAACGACCTACAATCTGGATACCGACCAACGCGTGATCGATTTCGTCTTAGCCTCGACCGTCAAATTTGACGACGACCGTAAATTAGACGAGCCGATCAAAACGACCGTCACCATCGTCGATACCCTGCCAAAATATCTGAAATACCACGTTGGCTCCAGCTATCTGGGCGGAGAATATGCCCAAACCTCCACCTATGGCGGTACGCTTGGACGTATCACCGGCGGCGAAAGCAAGGAACCGATCGTCACGACCAATGCCGATGGCATACAGACCCTGACGTGGGTGTTGAACGATGTCACCGTCGGAGAGCCCATCCCCTCCATTCATTACGCCGCCGATATCGGCACAAAGGGCAACGAAACGCAGGATGTGAAGACCGGAACGACCAGCCTTGTCAATACCGCAAGCATTTCCGCTCTGGGCGATAACCGTAAGCAGACCATCGCCAACGGAAACGTTTCCAACGTCGGCTTTAATCTGACGCGAGGGCAAGCAAGCGCCTATGGTAAATATGCGCGCAGCGACACAGTTGAACAAGACGGAACGCTTGATTATGTGGTCTATTACGACAACAACTCCTCCACAGAGGTCTCCGGACTGTATCTGTTGGATACCATGCCCTACAATGGGGAATTTGACAACGATTTCACCGGTGCCTATTCCGTCAAGAGCTGGCGTATCAATGCGGAAAAATGCCATACGCAAAACTTCACGCTCTACTACACCACCGATCCCGCCTACGCTGGAAAAACCTCCGCAGAGATACCGCGTGATGTGGTCGTGGGAACCTGGACAAAGGCAGAAGTCCTGCCACGCTGGGTGGTAAACGACCCGGAGGATTCTACCACAGGGCTGACCAATCTACATCAGGTCGATCTTCTTGAGACGACCGTAAACGGCACAACCTATAAAGCTACAGGTGATGACCCCTACATTCAACCGAACTCTGTTCTGCTTGCCGGGTATAACTGCAAGGACATCGAAAGCGTTCGTGTTGTGGCAAGTGGTATCCCGTCCGGCGACAAGATGCAGCTGTTCTGGAAGAATACCGGCGATTCGGACTGGACAGAGGCAAAGTCCATAAAAGTAGACTCTACCACGGAAGCAAAATCGACCTATGAATTCAAGGTTTCCGAGAAAACGAACTGGGGCGAAACACTCACCGGTCTGCGCTTAGACCCATTTGACAAGCGCGTCGGTCAAGAGTTCACCATCCATTCGATCAACTTCCTCACCGCACAGCCGACCTACGATCTCAGCACCGGTCAGAGCTTCTTCTGGCAGATCGATAACGCCAAAGAGCTTACGACCGATGCAAACGGAACGATTTATCGCATCACAGACAGCGACACACGTTTTAAGCTCAAAAATGAGCTGTTTGAGGATTATTCCTGCGAACAGATCGACAGCATTCGCGTGGTGGCAAGTGGTATCCCGACCGGCGACTCGATGCAGATATTCTTTGCCACCGATACGGAAACCGAATTGGACGAAAAAAAATCCATCTCGATCAAATCCACCACCCCGGAGGAAACGACCTATGAATTCAAATTCAGCAAGAACCCCTCCTGGAAGGGTAAACTGTGCGAGCTGCGCTTAGACCCCGTTTTGGGACACGGTTTCAATGTGACCATCAAATCCATCACCTTTGTCACCTCGGCAGAGGGACTTGCTCCCTCGCTGGTCGGCAAAAAGCCGGTAGCCTGGGCACTCATCGGAACACTTGGCGCCAACGAAAGCGTCAGCATCGATCTGTCCCTTCAATTGGAGCCGGGAGCCTCCTCCGGTAGGATCAACGAATACCATAATATGTTCTCACACGGCACTGTCTCCACCAAGACCGATGAACGTACCGTCACAAGAAGCCTTGCCGGTACGGCCTGGTTGGATGCCAACAGCGACGGCTTGCAGGATGTGGGCGAGGAAAAGCTCTCCGGCGTTTCTGTCTCGCTGTACAAGCTGAAGGCCGGCGGTAATGCCGCCACCGAAGCGGACTATGAGCCGGTATACTATCCCGGAACCACGACTCCCATCGTCATAGAAACAGGACAAAGCATCAGCATTCTAAGCACCGGTGCCGCCGATGCGACCACCTATGAAACAGGTCGCTATCGCTTCACCGATCTTCCGTTTGGCACCTTTGCCGTTAAATTTTCCGATGGTCACTATAAGATAAGCCCCCATATCGCCTCTCCCACCCATCGCGATGGCTCAGAGGATATACGCGATTCCGATGGCGTTCCGACCTATGTGGATGCCAACAAATCGGCGATCAAGCATACCTTCATCGCCGGTATCGTGCTTCCGCACGCCGATCGGATGTCAGTCAGCCGCTATGAGTCCAATTTCAACGACAGTGGCTTCTATAAGCGCGGCTACGAATTGCCCGAGACCGGCGGAAGCGGCAAAACTCCGTATACTGTGGGAGGTCTGCTCTTAACAACAGCAGCACTTATCCTGCTCTATAGAAAATACACGTCGAAGGGAGGTTCGTCCGACTTTTGACACACATTCCCCTGGCAAGCAAAACCAAAAATAAAAAAAAGAAAGGAAATGACCCCATGAAAACCACAAAGAAACTCGCAACCCTATTTTTAGCCATGGTCATGGTCTTTGCCATGGTCATCCCCACCCTTGCAGCCGAAACCGGCTCCATCAAAATCAACAACCCCACCGAAGGTCAAGTCTACACAATCTATAAGATGTTCGATCTGGAATCCTATTCCGGCTCTGCCTATTCCTACAAGATCGAAACCACAAGCGATTGGTACGACTTTGTGACAGGCACCGGCTACGGCGCGACCTATTTTGACGTTGACACACAGGGCTACGTCACAGCAAAGGGAACTCCTGCCATCGATCCCGTTGAATTAGCAAAAGAAGCTCTGCAGTAGGCTACGGATAATGGTATTTCCGGAACGTCGCGTGAGAACTCCGCCGCTGATCAAGCCGCCGGTTCCTACACC
>CAZAWG010000047.1:7753-8246 GCA_964488785.1 uncultured Oscillospiraceae bacterium
CACCTTTCTGCCGCTCGGCTACTATGTTATCGACTCCTCCGTGGGTACTCTGTGCGCTCTGACCACCACCCAGCCGAATGCGGAACTCACTGAAAAGAACGAAGAGCCGACCATTACCAAAACAGTAGAAGGTGTTGCAACCAGCACCGCGTCCATCGGCGATACCGTTCATTTCGCCATCCAGATCAATGCTAAGAAGGGCGCTCAAAAATATATCCTTCACGATACAATGGACGCTGGTCTGTCCTTGGATACCGACTCCTTTGCTGTAAAAGTCGGCACAACTGATGTTGCAGACACAAACTACGTCATTACTACCACCACCACCAGTCTGACAGACGGCTGTACCTTTGAGATCTCCTTTAAACAGGATTACTTAGATACCATCACCACGGACACCACCATCGATGTTACCTATACTGCAAAGGTAGATAAGGATGCGGTGATGGTATCTAAGTAATCCTGTTTAAAGGAGATCTCAAAGGTACAGCCG
>CAZAWG010000048.1:0-8162 GCA_964488785.1 uncultured Oscillospiraceae bacterium
TCGTTTAGGAGGGACGCATATGGGATTATTTGATAAGAAATACTGTGATATTTGCGGCGAGAAGATCGGACTTCTTGGCAACCGGAAATTGGAGGATGGAAACCTTTGCAAGGACTGCGCCAAAAAGCTGTCCCCCTTCTTTAACGACCGCCGGAATTCCACGGTCGAGGAGATCAAGGCACAGTTAGAATACCGCAAGGAAAACGAAGCAAGGCTCGATTCCTTCCATCCCGACCGCACCTATGGCAGCAACAAAAAAATTTATGTGGATACCGCGGCAAAGAACCTCATCGTGTCCTTCTATTCTAACTGGAAGTCGGAAAACCCGGATATCATCTCGTTCGATATGGTCAAAAACGTGCAGACCAACATCGAAGAAAGCAAGCATGAGCTGACCTTTAAGGATGAGAACGGAGAGGAAAAGAGCTATTCGCCGCCGCGCTATGAATACGAATACTCGTTCTATGTGACCATCTTTGTGGATTCGCCCTGGTTCGATTCCATCAAGGTTGAGCTGACAAGCAACCCCTATCCCGAAAGCCCCTATTCGCCGGAATATCGCCAGTATGAATTCCAGACAAAGGAATTGGTCGAGCTGCTCACCGGACAGGGCGCACCCCTGCAGACGGGAACGCAAGCAACGGCAATGTCACAACCGACACAGCCTTCAGGCGGTGCATGGACGTGTGCCTGTGGCGCGACAAACACGGGAAAATTCTGCGAAGCGTGTGGAAATCCCAAGCCCGAAAGCAAATCGCGCTCCTGCGGAAACTGTGGGTGGAAGAACCCGGACCCGAACCATATTCCGAAATTCTGCCCGGAATGCGGCAAACCGCTCGCATAAGGCATGAAACGCGCGATTCTTTGCATAACACTTATGCTTATGTCATTTACATCCCTTCTTTGGGGGCTGTTTGGCTGTGGGAAAGACCCAATGCGCGTGCATACCAAAGAGGATATCGTGGCAATTTCGATCTGCTATGCGCAAATGGAGCGCACACAGTGCTACTTCTTTGGTGCATACCGCGAGAATAACCTCTGGTTCTTCGATGCACAGTGCTTCCTTTCGGACGAACAGACCGAGGTCCGATGGGAAAAAGAGCCTCTTTCGCCTGAAGAAGTCGAAGAGCTGTTCTCTATCCTTGAAGAAACCGATGTCCTTTCTCGCCTTCAGACGGCCAATCAGACGAAAAAGCTGCCTTTATCGGTAAAGGATGAGGAAACACGCGTCTTTTGTCTGACCTTTTCCGATTCCACGCAAGTATCCTTTGACGAGGAGCAGCCGCAGCTCGTGCAATTCTTTTATCGCCTTGCAGAAGCACCTTCTGCTTTATAAATGTATACGAACGTAACCATCGACAAGGAGGATCATCATGGCTAATACCTGTAACATTTGTGGTGCGCAGATCAATCTCATCCAAACCCAAAAGCTTGCTGACGGCAATTGCATTTGCCGCAAAAGCTGCCGTTCCAAGGGCTTCAAATGCTTCGATTATGTTCACGCGACCCTTCCGGATGTGAAAGCACATATCGACCAGGTGCAAAAGGGCACCGGTCTTTGGAATCAATACTTTGTTCCCAAAATGAAGGAAAAGGACAAGGAAAAGAAGCTTGTTCGCTTCGGCGGTAACCTGTATATCGCTTCCGACATAGGACTTATGGCTTTCGTTCAGAACGACTACAAATTCCTCATGTTCGGCAAGACCACCCGGGCTTGCGTGTATCGCATTGCCGATATCCGTGACTATGAATTCGAAACGCAAGAGGTCAAATCCGGCGATAAGACCGAGAAAAAGCATTTTGTGCGCATCCATTTTGCCAATACCACGGGAATGTATGAATTCCTGTGTGAAGTGAGCAGCCATGCGGAATACAAGCGGTTCGTGGAATATTTTGATAAGCTGTTCGGCATTCAAAAGACGCTCGGCAACGTTGTCAACAACGCGAAAAAGCAGGTCGGCGCGGCTATGGATGTCGCTGCCGGACTGAAAGCCGCCATGAAGGGCGATACCGATATGGTCGAAAAGGCAGACAAAGCGGCAACCTCAGTGGATGCGGCTGTGTTGGGCGACCGCAGGGTATATGAAGAAAGAGCCGATGCGGCATTAGCTGCCTATAAAGGCTAAAAACAAAAATGACAAAAGGAGTGATCTCTTTTGAGTACCCTACAGGAATATAAATGTCCGTGCTGTGGCGGGGCAATCGCCTTTGACAGCACATTGCAAAAGATGAAATGCCCCTTTTGCGAAACGGAATACGAGATGGAGACGCTCGCCGGGTATGACGCGGAGCTGCAAAAGGAAAAAGCCGATGCCATGAAATGGGAATCCGTGCCCGGAGCCGCATGGCAGGAGGGGGAGACGCAGGGACTTCGTTCCTATGTCTGCCGTTCCTGCGGCGGCGAGATCGTCGGTGAGGAAACAACGGCGGCGACTGCCTGCCCGTTCTGCGGCAATCCGGTCGTGATGCTGGGACAGCTTTCCGGAGCCTTAAAGCCGGATGTGGTCATTCCCTTCAAGCTTGATAAGAAAGCGGCGAAGGAAAGCTTAGTGAAGCATCTCGGCGGAAAAAAGCTGTTGCCCAAGATCTTTAAGGATAAGAACCATATCGATGAGATCAAGGGCGTATACGTTCCATTCTGGCTATTTGACACCGATGTGAACGCAAGCGTCCGATATCGTGCAACACGCGTGCGAAGCTGGAGCGACAGCCGCTATACCTACACCGAAACACAGCATTTTTCCGTTTTTCGCGGCGGTAGCCTGCGCTTTGAGGGTGTACCGGTGGATGGCTCCTCTAAAATGCCGGACGACTTGATGGAATCCCTCGAGCCGTTTGACCTTCGCGCAGCGGTGGACTTTCAAACGGCGTATCTTGCCGGATATCTGGCGGATAAATACGATGTGGATGCCGCACAAAGCATTGAACGCGCCAATGTGCGCGTCAAGCGCTCCACGGAGGATGCCTTTGCCGCGACCCTTTCGGGCTATACCACGGCAAAGCCCGAAAGCAGCAGTATTCAGCTGCACGAAGGCAAGGCACGCTATGCGCTCTGTCCGGTGTGGCTGTTAAACACGACCTGGAATGGCAACAAATACGTTTTTGCCATGAACGGTCAAACAGGAAAATTTGTCGGCGACCTGCCGCTTGACAAGTCGGCAGCGACGATGTGGACGGTGGGACTTACGGCGGCACTTGGCGTTGTATCGTATGGTGTGGTATGGCTATTGCACCTTATCGGTCTATTGTAGGGGAGGAAGGACGTATGAAAAAGAAGCTGTATGTGGTTCTGTTTGCATTTGTCCTTTGCTTCCAGACCGCGCTTGTGTTGCAGGCGGCGGAAGGGTTTGCGGACGAATACTACCGTGTGGTGGATATGGCAGAGCTGTTGACAGACGAGGAAAAAGCCGCGCTTATCGAAACGCTTAATGAGGTGAGCATTCGACAGAGCATGGATGTTGTGGTGGCGACCACGGACGACCTTGAGGGGTATTATATCCGGGATTATGCCGATCTGCTGTATGAAGAATGTCTGTTCGGCTATGGCGAAAATGCCGATGGACTGCTGCTTCTTGTCAGCACCGAGGATAACAGCTGGCATATATGCACCTGTGGCTATGGTATCACCGCGTTCACCGATGCCGGTATCCGGTATATCGGAAATCAGATCGGCGCGTCCATGTCGAATGGCGATTTTGCAGAGGCCTTTATGGAGTTTGCCACGCTTGCGGATGATTTCATCACACAGGCGCGCACAGGAAAGCCGTATGACACGGGAAATCTTCCGCGTACTCCGCTGTCACTTATTTGGATCCCGGTGTCGCTCGTGTTCGGCTTTGTGCTTGCCAAGATAAAGGTCGGCAATATGAAGAGCAAGCTCAAATCGGTGCGTGCCCAGGCGGCGGCGAACAGCTATGTCAAGAGCGGCAGCATGAACATCACCGAAAGCCGTGATCTGTTTTTATACCATACGGTGACAAAAGCGGCAAAGCAAACGACCACCACCTCCTCCGGAAGCAGCACACATACCTCGTCCTCCGGAAAGACCTATGGCGGCGGTGGCGGAAAATTCTAATAGCTCATTCTCACTGCCTCTGTTGGCAAAATGCAAAACAGGGGCAGTGTATTATAAAGAAGGTGACGTATGAAAAAACAAACAAGGCTCCGGCTGTTTTTGGCGGCTCTTGTGGTTGCAGGCGTATATACAGGGCTATGTTCCTGTGGAAAACCGGACGAAAAGCAGCAGGAGACGGAAATAGCCGGTACAAGCGATAGCGTGTCTTTGGATAAGGAGGAATCGGCGCAAAAGGAAGAAGGCGGTGTGAGTAAGCCGCAAGAACAGCTCTCTTGCGAGGCTGAGCAGGGGGAAGAGCGTGTTTCCCTTAGCGACCATGCGCTCGAAGCCATGACTTCTTTACAACAGCTGCTTACCGGAAGCACACGTCTTGGCGTGCTGTATCTTGGGGAGCGAGGTCAGAACGAGTCCGAGCCGCTTGTCGAATGGCTGAGGAATAATAATCCCGGTATGCTGGAGCAAATGCCGTTCTTGGCGGAAATCCCACAAGAGTGTATCATAGGCTCCTATGGGGACTTATATTGCGTGCTTCCGCGAAGGGACGATACGACCCTTGTGGTTCGGGAGATAGAATGGGTCACCTATGGCAATGGCGGTGGTCGATTCGAGGGCGAGGAGCTGTATCGCGGCAAAAGGGCTGAGCCGGTGCTTGTATATGTCACACACGGCGAATGGGGCGGTGAATCCGATGCAACGCTTCAAGGCGGGGAACTGGGAAGGGTCGCGTGCTGGGAGCCAAGCGTGGAGCTTGGCGCAGAAGCCCCGGACGGAGAAAGCCTTTTTTGGTGGTCACCGAAGCTTGATCTTGAATCGGTGAGCCTTGCGTATCTTCCGTGTGATGAGAAGGATGTGCCTATGATGCTTGATTTATCACACTATGGGGACGTGGGCTTCCTTTGGGGACCCGATGCCGCGCTTGCTTCACCTACGATCGAAGGCGCTACCGGCAAGTGGTTGAGCGAAAACGGCTGGATGCTGCATCTGGCGTATGACCCGGCGGCGGAAAACGGAAGTGGCGGTGTGGTGTTATACCATCCGTGTGTGATGGAGGATGGCACGACCGGCATTGAATTCGATTGCCACGGTACATGGACGCTACAGGACGCAAGCTTGCAGCTTGAGGCATATGACGCGGCTGGAAATATGGTTGGTGGCAGATTCCGGGTGTGTGTTTCCCCATCGGGAGAGCTGTATATATATGAAGCGGAGGATGGAACCAAGCTGCCTTTCTTTGAGCCGGATGACACTTATGCTGTTTTGTGCGCTTGCGAAGAATAAAAGAGAGAGCTGTGAAAAAGAGAAGGGAGACGATTTATGAGTATTTTTGATAAGCTCAAGGGTGCTGCCGGACAGCAGGTTGCCTCTGCCGTCAAGAATACGCTTCAGACAAAGCGTGAGACATTTACCTTTGCGGTGCTTCCGGAGAGCCTTGCACAAATGCAAGCCCTGCCCGAAGCAAGCCTGGATACCCCCTATAAAGCCGCCGCGCTTACGGTGCTTGCGCTGTGTGCCTATGCCGCCGATAAGGCGATCGGCACGGAAATGCTAAACTGGCTACGAGGTCCCCGACCATTAGGCGGTCAGGAAATATCGTTTTTAAATGACCGCTTTCGTGATGGTAAGACGTATTTGCCCTTTACCTATTTCGCCGGTTCTACGCCGGACAATCATTATACGCCTACACAGCCCTATACCATCACGGTGGAAAGCAACCACTCCTCTGATGATGAGCAAGGGTACATGAAGCTGTTCATTCCCTGTGGGGGAGCAGCTGCGCCCCGACCGATCAAGCTGCGTCAGCGCGGCAGTGATGGCAAGTGGTTCTTATGGGAGCAGTATCTGTTGACCGGGGTACAAACGCCGAAGGAAGCAGATCCGTGGGCATAAAGAAAAAGGGAATGCCGCCGGTATACTATATACCGGCGGCATTTGTCTATAGAAGCTTATTTCTTTGTGTCCTTTGCTCTCTCAAGCTTCACATAGCAGCCATCCCCAAATTCGGCTGAAATATCAAGTGTTCCGTTTTCGCTTGCAAGAAGAGGTGTGCGCGTTGTCTCAAAGCCTGCCTCGACCGTGACTAAATCGTAGGTATTTCCTGCTTCAAAGCCTGCTATGCGAAAGCGAACCGGCTTTTTTTTGTCGGCTATGATGTAGATGGTGTCCTCGGCAAACAGGATGCCATACCGGTTATGCGCAAAATCCACCGAGCGCAGTCCTACGACCGGCACTTCTGGCTCTTTGCTCTTTTTGCCCTTTTCGCTGTTTGCAGTTGAATCGGTAAACAGCGAAAAATCAGGTGTCAGGCACAGACGAAAGCCGTCTGTGTCTAAGCCGAAAAGAATGCGTAAATAGGCATGGGGAGCAAGCCCGGCAAGAGCATCTCCGGAAATGCGGCAGGCCGCGCCATTTGAAAGAGCAAGTCCTTCGCCGGTATAATCGCGCAATAAATTTTTCATGCGCAAAAGGGCGGATTCGGTGTGACCGGTGGAATAGCGGGCTAAGATATCATAATAGGCAGTCGAAAGCGAATAGCCACCGTTTTGATAATAGCTGCCCCAGGCACCGGCTGCCGATAGGGGAAGCTTACCGCCCTGGTAATCCCACCATTTATCTTCAGCGGCACGCGTGGTGTTCCGTATCAGCGAACCGCTGGGACAGATATCTGTGCCTTGGACGGTATCGCCCTCGAGGGTACGTGTGCCATCCAGCCATGAGAGGATGGAATCGGCTTTTTTTGCATCGGCAAGCCCGGCTTCTATGGCTTCCAGATTCAAAAAGACAAAGCCATAATCGTGGACATCTCCGTTTTTATCGATACAGCCGATATAGCGTCCCTTGGCAGAGTCCCAGAATTTCTCATTGAAGGCATTTGCATTTCTGGCGGCGATGGCAGCATATTTTTCCGCTTCATCGTTTTCGCCAAGCAAAGTGTACAAAGCCGAAAGGTCTGTCATTGCGCGGTTAAAGGCCAAATTAGCGTTCGCATCCAGATAGCCGAAGCGGAAATTATACCAGGCATTAGAGCCATAGCCCTGAGAAGTGCCATTGTTTTCGGCGGTATGTATATAAACCAGACCGGACAGCTCATCGTATTTGAGTCCACGCTCGGTATCGTCCGCGAACAGGTAGTTGACTGCTGCTTCCAGCTTTTGCAGCACCGTCATTCCACCGGAAACATCCATTTTTGCTTCCTTGGTTGCATCGCTCTCCGACAGAAAGACGCCATCGCCCTCCCACAGACAGATGTTGCAGACGGCGGAAATATAGGAGGTATCGGTATCATAGAAATAGCCGCCGGTTTCAGAGGAGCGGATATTTCCCATTTCCGTCCAGAAGTAGCCGTTTGAATACATAGGAGCATCGCGCACGGCAGCCTTAAGCGAAGCAAAGGCTTCGCTGTCGGAGGCGTAGGCAAGGCGGCGCGACAGAGGACCGAATTCACTGATCTTATCGGTGGTATCCGGAATGGCAAGGGATGTATCGTGCAAAAAGGCATGGATATCCTGTGCGAGGGTAGAGGTGTCCGTAGTATAGATGGTAGAGGAAGAAGCGCAAAAGGCTTCGACAAGGGCTGTTTCTTCAGCCGTTATTGCGCCCTCCGGCAGTTTATCCTTTTCCTTTGCCGCAAGCACGGCCTTCACGGCAAAGGTGATCACACCGATAACGAGGCACAATGCCCCAACACCGGCAACGGCAAGCAAGCACAGTGCCTTTATGCGTTGTATACGGGCGCGGCGCATCCGTTCTGCCCGTCTGCGAGCGGCAAGCTTACGGCGTCGACGTTCGCGCTCTAACTCTTCGTTTTGCCGGATCGCCTCAGCACGCTTACGCCGATCAAAGCTGATGGGGTCAAGTGTATCGGAGGAAGAGGGGGCTTGGGTAGAGGCGGAGGGGTAGCGTTCGCCGCGGTCATGTGCATTTGGATCCATAAAGGGACCTCCCTTACATAAGCTCTAACTATATTATAGCATATTTTTAGGATTTTGCAAGACTATTTCGCGAGATTTTGAAGCTTGAAGATTTACACACTCATAGCGCGAGTATTGCAGCGGCGCTTTCGCCGCTTTCTGCGAAGCCGGAAGGCTTC
>CAZAWG010000049.1:0-8059 GCA_964488785.1 uncultured Oscillospiraceae bacterium
CGAGGTTCTCATCACCGTTTGCGAGAAGAAACTCAGTAAATGTCATGGGGTCGATCTGCATGAAGTTGACCTTTCCCACAGGGAAAGAAGATGGCTTCGACAGGGCAATGCCAAGCAGAGAACCGGCACAGGCAATGTGATACTGCGGCGCATTCTCACAGAAATACTTCATGGCATTGATGACCTTGGGGCAGTCTTGCACCTCGTCAAAAATGATGAGCGTCTTTTCGGGCAAAATCTTATAGCCGCTGGCCAGCATTAGATTTTGCAGAATCCGATCTACATCCTTGGTGGTTTCAAAGAACTGTTTATATTCTTCGTTTTCATCAAAGTTAAAATAAGTAATATTTGTGACTATATTGTAAAAAAGCTATGAAAAGGAATCTTTTGTATTTGCCAATTCAATAGCATTGACGTTTTCAAATGAAACAATCATTAGAATACTCTTTTACAGCTTTCCTCTGAAGGTACGACAAATTGATTTTTTTCTGATTTCAATTGACGAACCATTTTCTTTATGCTATAATACAGATATTATAATACCCAATAAAAAATAGCTGAAAGCATCAGAAAGATCAACAAAGGAGTACAAATGAAACAGATCCAAATACGAAAGATAACAGAGCAGGACAAAGAGCTGTTTATAAACATGAGCCTTGCGTTTTACCGTTCCGAGGCGGTCTTACATGAGATCGAAATCAACTGTCATGAGCGCGCCTTTGCAGAGCTTATGCGTTCGGAGGAATATCTGTTAGGCTATATTCTGGAAATGGACGGAAAAACAGCAGGCTATGCCTTGCTCGACCGTATGTTCATGCGCGAAATGGGCGGTATCGTGGTCTGGATAGAGGAATTATACGTTCTGCCGGAGTTTCGCGGCAAAGGTGTGGGAACAGCCCTATTTGCCTGGGTCGAAAAAAATATACCGGCGGTTCGTTATCGGTTAGAGGTCGAGCCGGACAATATACGCGCTGGAGTACAAATGAAACAGATCCAAATACGAAAGATAACAGAGCAGGACAAAGAGCTGTTTATAAACATGAGCCTTGCGTTTTACCGTTCCGAGGCGGTCTTACATGAGATCGAAATCAACTGTCATGAGCGCGCCTTTGCAGAGCTTATGCGTTCGGAGGAATATCTGTTAGGCTATATTCTGGAAATGGACGGAAAAACAGCAGGCTATGCCTTGCTCGACCGTATGTTCATGCGCGAAATGGGCGGTATCGTGGTCTGGATAGAGGAATTATACGTTCTGCCGGAGTTTCGCGGCAAAGGTGTGGGAACAGCCCTATTTGCCTGGGTCGAAAAAAATATACCGGCGGTTCGTTATCGGTTAGAGGTCGAGCCGGACAATATACGCGCTATGGAGCTGTATAAGCGCTTAGGCTATGAAGCATTGCCTTATCTGCAAATGGTCAAGGATACAAAATAGCTATCATATATAGTAGACTGTTGAAGAAGCTGCAACAGTCTACTTTTTCTTTCTCCTCTACTTATCTCGCAATATTTTACACAAATTTCTTGAATAGGATGATATTTTGTGATAAAATAAATAAAATAGCTGTAGTGTCGTTTTTTATAGTAGCATTAGCATGAGGAAAGGAGATCATCCCTTTGTTTAAATCCAATTTTTCCCGGTATATGCTGACCTTTGCCTTGGTGATCTTTTTATCCTTTACTGCTGTTGCTACAGCAACCTCTTATATTTTAGTTCATTATGCACAGCAAAGCAAGCAATCCCTCACGGATGAGCTTTCCTTTATGATCTTTGATGATATCAAGAATGGCTTAGATACCTTTGATGGCTCGTTCACTGCCGCTGTAGCTTCCTTTAACAGCTATTATTCCTATTCCGATCGCTTTGCTGAAATGAACGATTCTCTCATTTTTATAACTGATACAAGTGGTGTTGTTCTGTATACCTCCGGCGCTTTTCATAATATCCATAAGCCGCGTCAGATATCAAAAACTATCATAAAAGAATATCAGAATAATTCCGGTAAGCTTACATACGGTACCCTTGGCGGAATTCTTCCGAACAAGTATTTTAACAGCGCCTATCCCATCTATGCTCCCAATTCCACAGATACCGATACACCTCTTGGAATCCTCTTTATCAGTGCTTCCTCCAATGGAATGAATGATACCATCAACCATATGATCTCCATCATTCTGCTCGTGCTGTTCTGGGTCTTTGTTGCAGCCTTTACTGCCCTTTATTTTATCGGTGAACGCTTAAATAAGCCAACCTTATTGTTGCAGGAAAAGCTGCGACATTTTGCACATGGTGATTTTTCGATTCGTATGCCCCACACCAATGTTGAGGAGATCGACCGTATCGGTATTTCCTTTAATGACATGGCTGCCTCCCTTGAAAAGACCGAAGCTTCACGCCGAACCTTTATATCCAATATTTCACACGATCTGCGTACCCCTATGACCGGTATTCAGGGCTTTGTGGAGGCCATGCTGGATGGTACCATCAAGCCGGAAAACAGAGATCATTATCTTTCCATTATATCTAAGGAAACCAAACGTTTGTCACGTCTTGTCAATGAGCTACTTGACATCTCACGCATTGAATCCAAAACACTTTGCTTAAATAAAACCGTTTTCGATTTCTGTGAAATGGCACGTCTCATCATCATTTCTCTCGAGGAACGGATGAATAAAAAGAACATTGAGTTTCATATGCAGACCGAGCCGTATCGTGCAAATGTATTTGCCGATAAGGATTCCATTTATCAGGTCATGTATAATATAATGGATAATGCCATCAAATTCTGTGATGATGGCGGAAAGATCACCATTCATATCACAAAATGCTCTTACAGCGAGCCTTCTATTTGCGATAAATACATTATTTCGATATTTAATACCGGTATCGGCTTGGATGAAGAAGAAGCCACAAAGGTTTTTGATCGTTTTTATAAATCGGATTCTTCTCGCGGAAAGGATCCACATGGCTCCGGACTTGGTTTGTTTATCGTAAAAACCATTTTGGATCTTCACGAAGAAACGATTTCGGTTTCCGGTAAAAAAGGAAGCTATTGTCAATTTGACTTTTCGCTTACCTCTGCTGATTCCTCGCGAAATGCTAATTAAAAGAAAGTACGAAGCATAAAAATCATTGACCGTAGAAAGGATGCCAATCATGCCCACCTCGTCTCACGCGGCATCATCGTATATACCGCCTCTTGAAAATTTAGCCTCGCAATTTCGTCGCCTTCCCGGTATTGGACGCAAAAGCTCATATCGGCTTGCCTTTGCGGTGTTGGAGCTGTCCCAGGAGGAAGCTAAGACCTTTGCCGAAGCGATCCTTTCAGCCAAAAACGAGATCATTCGCTGTAAGGTGTGCCAGAATATTTCCGATGCAGAGGTCTGCCCCATCTGCGCAGATGCCAAACGCGATGCACGCAAGATCTGCGTGGTCGAGGATCCGCGCGATGTGGCTGCCATCGTTCGATTAAACGAATACGATGGGATGTTCCATGTGTTGGGCGGTCTTATTTCCCCCTTAGAAGGAAGGACCCCGGATAAACTCACCATAAAGGAATTGTTGTCACGCGTAGGCTCACTTCTATCCGACACAAATTCCCATGAACAGCCGGAGATCATTTTAGCGACCGATCCCAGCGTCGAGGGCGATGCTACCGCTATGTATTTGGCGGGACTTCTTAAACCGCTCGGTGTCAAGGTCACACGCCTTGCTTACGGCATTCCCGTCGGCGGTGATCTGGAATATGCCGATGACGTGACACTTTCCCGCGCTCTTTCCGGGCGTAGTCAGCTATAAAATCATAAAGGGAAACGATGTATGGAGCAACAGAAAATCATTTTATCTTCCATTAAAAGAAATAAGTATAAACGCCTAAAGCTCTTGCACCAAAGTATCAATTTTTTCTTTTTGGTGCTTTGCTTCGCTTTTATATGTATCTTTGGGATCCTCTTCTTTATCATCCCCAAAAAGGAGATCTCCGAGGCGGAGCAGCGCAAGCTCGCTTCCTTTCCGCAGGTGTCTCTGAAAAATGTCTGGAGCGGTGCCTTTACCGCCGATCTGAACGTCTATTATTCCGATAACTTTGTGTTCCGCGATCCTCTTGTCAAGGCAAAATTTGCCATTGAAGAGCATCAGGGCTTACGCTTGAATGATATAAAAATTTATGGTTCGACCACCGGACAGACAAATGTCCCCACCGAAGCACCGATTCTCCTCTGCCGCGATGATCTTTCCTTGCTGCAAAGAATCAAGGAACCATCTCCGGCACAGCCTCTTGCCCCCATAGATTTGGAAAATCCCTATTATTCCGACCCCAATAAGCATTTCGATTTCAATAAGGCCGACCTGGACGACCGCTTCGCTGAATATATCAATCTGGATGATGAATTGCTTGTCGGCGAACAGCGCGGTAACCTCTTTGTCGTCGGCAATACCGCCCTTGAGATATTCTATGGAAACGAGAAGGTCTCCAAGGACTATGCAGACGTCTTAAATGCTTATTCCGATGCCTTGGGCGACAGCGTGACCATCTATGACCTGATCGTACCCAATCACTTCGAATACGGCCTTCCAACCAAATATAAGGGCAAGATCGGACGCGATGAAAGACCCTTCATGGATATCGTCAAGGACAATTTAAACGACTCCATCGTCTTTGTGGATATCTATGATACCATGAAAGAGCATTATATGCGCGGCGAATATCTGTATTTCCGCACGGACCACCATTGGACAGGGCTTGGGGCTTATCGCGCCTATGAGAAATTCTGCGAAAACGCTTCTTTGACCCCGGTTTCGATAGATAGCTACGAAAAGCGTACCTCGACCGGCTTCCTTGGAACATTATATAACAGCTCCCTTGACAAGAATTTAGCTGCAGAGCCGGATACCGTGGAATATTACATTCCCTATCTTTCGTATGAGCAAATCAACACCAATAAGGACTTTTCCACCTATAAGGGGCGCCTCATTAGCGAATATTCCGATGGGCGTACCAATGGATATCTTACCTTTATGGGCGGCGATATCCCGCTTGCAACCATCACCACGCAGAATACCACCGGGAAAAGCATCATCGTCTTTAAGGAATCCTATGGTAACGCCTTTATTCCGTTCCTTGTGCCGCATTATGACCGTATCTACGTGGCGGATATCCGCTCCTTCCCCTATAATGCCATAAGCTTCATTAAGGATAACAATATAGGCGAGGTCCTGTTCTTAAATAACATCATGACCTCGAATACCTCCGCACGCATCGCTAACATCCTGTCCCTTATGCGATAAAGGAAAAGGACTTTTCCACAAAGTTAACCGTCCTCTGTCAACAAGCTGTTTATAAGGTTATCAACCCTCTTTCCACTGCTTACCAACAGCTTTTCCACTCCTTGCCAACATTTCGCACACCCTTCAAAGCCGCGCCCTTCAAGGCTTTCGACACTTTTCAACACCTTCAACACCCCCTACTACTACTACTATTCTCCTAAGAATATATATATGTATAGGATATATATCCAAAAACACCATGACACATAAACGGGAGGCGCTCTCATGAAATTCACAGTCAACAAAACGGATTTTGAAAAGGCCATCACACCGGTCAGTATCATTGCTCAAAGCAAAACGGCAGAATCGACCTTAAACGGCATTTATTTAAAAGCAGAAAATGGCGAGCTTATCATTTATTGCTACGATATCGAAAAGGGTATCAAAACCACCTTGGAAGCAACCGTTGCCAAGGAGGGCTGTATCATTGCCGACCCACAGATCGTGCCCATCGTGCGCAGTATGCCGGAGGGCGATATCGAATTCTCAGCCGATGAGAAATTTACCATCACACTTTCCTGCGGCGATGCTACCTTCCAGATTATGGGGCGCGATGGCTCGACCTATCCCATCATGCCGGATATCAAGGGCTATACGGCCTTTTCGGTCACTAAAAAGCAGGTCAAGAATCTGATCAATAAGACCTTTTTCTCGGTGTGCAAGGATGACAGCAACCCCATTTTAAAAGGCTCTCTCTTTGAAATACGAAATAATACACTCACCGTCAGCGCCATTGATGGCTTCCGTCTTGCCGTGCGCCGGGAAAAGAGCGCAGTGGATTGTCCGGATGTCGATCTGTCGTTTATCATGCCGAGTAGAGCCGAGCAGAATCTTCTTCGCATCATGGAGGATTCAGATGGCGAGATCGCCTTTGAACTGGGAAATAAGCATATTATCCTGCATATGGATAATTTGTATCTTATGATCCGTCTGTTGGAGGGCGAATTTCCAAAATACGAACGCTTCATTCCGGAATATGCCACCACAGCAGAGGTGGAGCGTGATGCACTCATCACATCGTTAGAGCGCGTTTCGTTGGTTAACGAAAAAATGCATAGCAGTGCCAAGCTCATTTTTGATAACGATACCTTAAAGATATCCTGTGAGACCGAAAGCGGCAAGGTCAATGATCTGCTTTGCGTCCATATGGAGGGCGAACCGAAGGAAATTTTATTCAATCAGAATTTTCTCATCGATGCCTTGCGTGCCTGCGATAACGAAAAGGTGCTTTTACGTATTGCCGATGGTGGTCGCGGCATGGTCATTAAGGCGTGCGATAAGGATGAGGAGGAAAATACCGATTCCTATTATCTCTATCTTGTGATGCCGATTCGCGGAAGATAAGATAAGATAAGAGAGTCTATTTCGATTGCGGCGAAAAGCAGGCTTGTTTTTCCGCCTTTGAAGCTAAAAAACTGTTTCGTTTCTTTATCGGGGAGGATAAGATGGCTGAAAAAAGAAAAAAGAAAACCATAAATGTGTTCGAACCGGAAGAAGCGGTCGTAACCGATGAGGGCATTGTCAATACCCTTCGAAAAAACTTCATGCCGTATGCCATGAGTGTCATTATTTCTCGCGCTATTCCGGAGATCGATGGCTTTAAGCCGGCTCATCGAAAGCTGCTCTATACGATGTATACCATGGGGCTTATGAATGGTGCGCGTGTCAAATCCTCCAATATCGTGGGCGCGACCATGAAGCTAAATCCACATGGCGATGCGGCGATCTATGAAACCATGGTGCGCTTAACACGCGGAAATGAGGCATTGCTCCATCCCTTTGTGGATTCCAAGGGAACCTTCGGTAAGCAGTTCTCGGATATGGCGTATGCAGCACCGCGTTATACCGAAGCAAAGCTTGATCCCTTCTGCAATGAGATATTCGGCGGCATTGACCGGGATGCGGTCGATTTTCAGGATAACTACGATGGCTCTATGAAGGAGCCGGTCCTGCTTCCGACTTCTTTTCCAAATATACTCATTTCGCCGAATATCGGCATTGCCGTTGGTATGGCCTCCAATATCTGTTCCTTTAACTTAGCAGAAATATGCGATGCGGTCTGTGAAACCATCCAAAAGGGTACGGCAGATTATATGGAGATCGTCAAAGCACCGGATTTTTCCACCGGTGGCTTGCTTCTCTATGACCGCGCACAGATGGAAGAGATCTATCGAACCGGTCGCGGCTCGTTCAAGGTGCGTGCCCGGTATGGCTACAATAAAAAGGACAATTGCATCGAGGTCACGGAAATACCATATACCGCTAAGGTGGAAGCCATCATCGATAAGATTGCTTCGCTGGTCAAGGAAAAGAAGATCATTGAAATATCGGATGTGCGCGATGAGACGGGCTTAGAGGGCTTGAAGATCGCCATTGACCTAAAGCGCGGGGTAGACCCGGACAAGCTGATGAGTAAATTGTATCGTCTGACCCCGTTAGAGGATAGCTTTGCCTGTAATTTCAATGTATTGATCGGTGGAACGCCCAAAACCTTAGGTGTGGGGCAGATCATTGAGGAATGGATCGCCTGGCGCACGGAATGTGTCAAGCGTGAGCTGTTCTATACGCTATCTAAGATGAAAGATAAGCTTCATCTGCTTTATGGTCTGGAAAAGCTGCTGCTCGATATCGACAAGGCCATCAAGATCATTCGTGGAACGGAAAACGAGAAGGATGTTATCCCAAACTTAATGACCGGCTTTTCGATCGATGAGGTACAGGCAGAATATATTGCCG
>CAZAWG010000050.1:0-6398 GCA_964488785.1 uncultured Oscillospiraceae bacterium
GGAAAGACGGATAGTGCCGGGGGTAATGCCCTGCTCGACCAATTCATCTTCGGTGAGCTGGGAATGGGTGGTGCTTGCCGGATGAATAACAAGCGACTTGACATCGGCAACATTGGCAAGCAGCGAGAAGATAGGCAGATGATCGATGAATTTCTTAGCGGCCTCCGCTCCCCCTTTGATCTCAAAGGTGAAGATGGAACCGGCACCGTTGGGGAAATATTTCGCATACAATGCATGGCTTGGCTCGGTTTCAAGCGACGGATGATGCACACACGCCACTTTTGGATGGTCCTTCAGGTAATTCACGATCTTCAAGGCGTTTTCCACGTGCCGTTCCACACGAAGCGACAGCGTCTCCAGTCCCTGCAAGAACATAAAGGCGTGGAAGGGCGAGAGTGTCGCGCCGACATCGCGCAAAAGGATTGCGCGGACATAGCCGGCAAACGCCGCCTTGCCAAAGGTATCGCTGAACGACACGCCATGATAGCTGGGATTGGGGTCGGATATCCACGGGTACTTGCCGCCCCTCCAGTCGAACGTGCCACCATCGATGATCACGCCGCCGATGGCCGTGCCATGACCGCCGATGAATTTAGTCGCCGAATGCACCACGATATCCGCGCCATGCTCGATGGGTCGGATGAGATAGGGTGTGGCAAAGGTGGAATCGATGACAAGCGGAATGCCGTGCTTATGCGCCACCTCAGCGACTTTTTCGATATCGATGATGTTGGAATTGGGATTTCCGAGCGTTTCAATAAAGATCGCCTTGGTGTTGGGACGAATGGCCTGTTCAAAAGCGTCCTCGACCTCCGGGTCTACAAAGGTAGCGGTGATACCGGAGGAAAGCGGCAGAGTGTGGGCAAGCAGATTATAGGTTCCGCCATAGATGGTCTTGGAAGCGACGATATGTTCGCCGGTTTTCGCCAGTGCCGTAAACACATAGTCGATCGCCGCCGCGCCCGAGGCTGTTGCCACGGCAGCCACACCGTTCTCCAACGCGGCCATGCGCTTTTCGAACACCTCTTGGGTGGGATTGGTCAATCTCCC
This sequence comes from uncultured Oscillospiraceae bacterium, assembly GCA_964488785.1. GTDB lineage: Bacteria > Bacillota > Clostridia > Oscillospirales > CAG-382 > UMGS882. Next base: position 1,051 of record CAZAWG010000050.1, read on the forward strand.
ATAGATGTTCCCATCGTCACGAAGCGCAAAGCGATCGGCGGCGACATCGGTATTTTCGAACACGAACGAGGTGCTGGCATAGATCGGCACGGCACGGGCATCGGTTGCCGGGTCGGCTTTCTCCTGCCCGATATGCAATTGCTTTGTCTCAAAGCTCCAGTTTTCACTGCGACGGATATCACTCATTTTCTGTTCCTCCTGTCAAGGGCAAATGTTTTTTTAGGATGGTTTTATTATACACGACCGGAGCGGATTTGTCAAATACCGGAATAATATACGGAGCTATAGCTTTTAACTATAGCTCCCTTTTTCTTTGCTTACCCCTCTAAGCACCTCTTGCCCTGATAGCTGTCTCTTTGCTTGAGCTGTGCATCGATGGCATTCAATAGTTCAAACTTTCGAAGGCTCCACAGCGGCGCAATAAGCGCATCCCTTGCTCCATCACCGGTCAGGCGCTGAAGGACGATATCCGGTGCGATGCATTCAAGCTCATCGCAGACAAGGCGCACATAGTCGTCCTTCTCAAAGGTCGAAAGCTCGCCTCTTTCATACATCCCGGCGCACGCCGTGCCGGACAGCACATGAAGCATATGCAGCTTGATCGACCACGGGTGCAGCGCAGACACCACGCGCACGCTTTCCAACATATCCTCGCGTGTTTCCCCCGGCAGTCCGTTGATGAGATGGACACACACGGCAATGCCGCGCTTTTTCAGCTCCTCATAGCACGATAGGAATTCCGAAAAGCTGGTTTGTCGGTGGATACGTCGGCCGGTCGTATCCGACACGCTTTGTAGTCCCAATTCCACCGTTAAAAAGGTGCGCAAGGCGATTTCGGAAAGCAGGTCATAGACCTCCGGCTTGATACAGTCCGGGCGCGTGGCAATGCTGAGCGCGACAGCATCCTCGCACAACAGTGCCTGCTCATACAGCGCGCGCAGTCTTTCAAGGGGTGCATACGTCCCCGTGCCTGCCTGAAAATACGGCATATACTTGACGTTTTTCCATTTGGCGCTGATAAGCTTCTTTTCATAGGCAAGCTGGGCAGCGATGCTCGTGGAAGGGTCACCGGCAAATTCGCCGCTCAGCTTGTCCGAGCAATAGATACAGCCCCCCACGCCGCGTGTGCCATCCCGGTTCGGACAGGTAAAGCCGCCGTTCAGGCTGAGCTTTGCCACCTTACAGCCGAATTTCTGCTTGAAAAAGCAATCAAGCGTATAGTAGCGCTTTCCGTCCGGATAGGGTACAAAAGACATATTCCTCATACAAGCTGCTTATAGATGGCGTTTTTGGGCACATGGCGGTCACGCGCACACGCCTTGATGGCATCCATGCGCGAAAGCCCCTGCTTTTCGTAAAACGCCACGTGCTGTTCGACCGTCATTTCCGCAAAAAAGTCGCTTTGGTCGGCGGAAGCGCCCTCTAAGATCAATACATATTCCCCACGCGGCTGCTGTGTATCGAAATGCGCACGCAGTGTGGAAAGTGTCCCCAGAAAATATTCCTCATTGAGCTTGGTAAGCTCTCTTGCGGCGCACACACGCCGGTCACCAAGTGCTTCGTACAGCACACGCACCGTTTCGGCTACCCTGTGTGGAGCTTCGTAAAAGATGACCGTCTTCGGGTCGTTCCTATAGCCCTCCAATATCTCCGTGCGCTCCTTTTTATCGGTCGGCAGAAAGCCCTCGAAGCAAAACCGCCTTGAGGCAAGTCCACTGCCGGACAAGGCCGTCACAAAGGCACACGCACCGGGCAACGCCACCACCGGAATACCTCTTTCCCGGCAGAGCGCCACCAGCGCCTCACCGGGGTCGGAAATGGCAGGCGTACCGGCATCCGTCACGATAGCGCCGCTTTCGCCGTTTGCAAGACGCGCAAGCAGCTTCTCCCCCTGGGACACCTTGTTATGCTCATGATAGCTGACAAAGGCGGCTTCGATGTCATACAGCTTTAACAGCTTGCCCGACACGCGCGTGTCCTCCGCCGCCACAAAGTCCACCGCTCTTAATACCGCAAGCGCCCGTTCGGTCATATCCGCAAGATTGCCGATGGGCGTGGGAACAACGTACAACGTCCCCCTTTGAACCTCAAATGCCACGATATCCTTCTCTTTTCTTTACTGGTTTTCGAGTAATTCTGCCGGAATGGGCTTGTCCCTATAGTACACTTCCCTATCCCTTTCGCCGATGGGACGCTGGACCCTGCATGGGTTCCCCACCGCCACCACGCCGGCAGGGATATCCTTTGTGACCACGCTTCCGGCACCAATGACGGTATCGTCCCCAATGGTCACGCCCGGAAGCACGATCACCCCCGCACCTAACCAACAGTTGCGCCCAATGTGAATGGGCAGATTGAACTGATACTGCTTTTCGCGGAGTGCCGGAAGAATGGGATGAGCCGCCGTGGCAAGCACAACATTCGGAGCAAACATAGTGCCATCGCCCACATAGATATGGGTATCATCCACCAGTGTCAGGTTAAAATTGGCATATACGTTTTTGCCGAAATGGACGTGTTTGCCGCCCCAATTGGCGTGTAGCGGCGGTTCGATGTAGCAGCCCTCGCCCAGCTCGGCAAACATCTCCTGAAGGAGTGCCGTGCGTCTAGGCAGCTCGGATGGACGGGTAGCGTTGAAATCGTACAGCTTCTCAAGGCATTGTAGCTGCTCCGTCATGATATCCGATGCGCCGGGGTCGTATATGCTTCCGCTGTGGAGCGGACTTGTATTATCCTTCATTAGGGTCGTTCTCCTTCTCTATGGGTAAGCCGTTTTCCGGCTCCGTGTCGGAATGCTCTTCGAGTTCGGTGTCAAGCGGTTGGGAGTTTCGTGCAGAAGTCGTTTCCTCCAAGGCAAGCTGTCCGGGGATATTCTTCGTCGTTTCCTTCTTTTCGGCAAGCGACAGCTCATCCTTATGGGCGCGTATCTGCTCGGTGAAGGCAGAAAGCTCGGGTATCTGCTCAAGCTCCTCGATGGATTCCAGTCCAAACGTGCGCAAAAACGCCGGTGTCGTACCATACAGCATAGGACGTCCCGGTGCATCGAGCCTTCCCTTTTCCTCGATCAACCCCTTATCGCATAGCGATAACAGCACCGAGGGAGATTCCACCCCACGCACCTTATCCACAAGCGCTCGTGTGGCAGGCTGATTATAGGCGATGATGGCAAGCACCTCCAGAGCCGCACGGGAGAGGGGTTGACTGCGGCGTATCTCAAGCGTAGCACGGACGATGGAGGCATATTCATTTTTGGTAGCAAGCTGCGCCGAATCTCCCAGTATCAGAACCTCGATAGCGGAATCCTTATAGCGTGGAATCATGGCATTGAGAATTTTGGGAATATCCTTGACGTTTGCACCAATGGCTTCGGCAAGCTTTTCAAAGCCGATGGGACTGCCATAGGCAAACATAGCCGCTTCCGCCGCCTTGGTAAAATATTCCTCATCGTACAATAGCTCGGTTTGAACTTCCTTTTCGACCGCCAACACATTCACCTCTTAAGTATAGAATCACATATAATATATTATACTACAGAGTCCGGAAATTTGCAAGCCCCAATTTTGCAAGAAGCACGCTCCTCAAACCGGCTTCTCAAAGAAGTCATTCAAATCGAAGTCTAAGCGTCCCTCGGCACTGTCTGCATGATTCTTATCCGCGATGTCTGCTCTCTGCTTCTCGATACGCTTCTCGCGCAGTGCTAACTCCTCCTCCTTGATCGCACGTTCACGAAGAGCCGTAAAGACCCAGCTTGTGAGCGCATAATAATGGTCAGACGGTCTTTTACCGCTACCGGCTATGTACTCATCCAAATGCGCAATAGCTTTCTCATACTCCTGTGGATGCTCTGCCACAAGACGGGCATATTCCTCTTGCGTCAGAAAAACATTTCCCAAAGAGCCGTATGGCCTTTTAAGTGTGTGTGTGTCGTTTTCCCCGGTCGCCGCTTCGGGTGGAGCAGACGGCACGGCTGAACCCACCCCGGCGTTCGTGAGGAACGTTGTGTTTTCACTTGTACCCGTATTTGTGCTTATACTTGTACTTGTATCCGTATTTGTACTTGTATTTGTACTTGTATCTGTATTTGTATTTGTATTGGCTTGCGAAGGCTTGCACTCGCCTACCGACTGCTCGCATACGTTCAGGGCTGTTTTACTTAAGGCTTTGCCCTTTTGCGTGGCTTTACCGCCTTTGGCACCATTGATACGATTCCGCTTGACGATGGCATCGTATTTTTCGGCATCCCGTTCTAACTGTCCTTTCATGAAAAGATAGGTCATGTATGCCGCCTTCGTAAGCTTAGGAACCTGCTCCTTTCCGGTTCTCCCATAAGTCCCCAACGCACACATCACACGACCACATTCTGCCTTGGACAGACGTTCTAACAACGACAGGGAATCATAATATACTAAAAATCCTTTTGGTTTCGTTTTCATAGCTTCTTCCTTTCTGTTCATATACGTGGAGTGAATCACTCTACGGCTACAGTATAGCACAAATGTTCGATTATATCAAGTCGCATTATGTGAACATTTGTTCGCTACTTCCTGATTCCGTCCCCACTCCGTCCCCACTCCTTGCCCATTCCTTGCCCATTTTTCCCATTCCTTCTTGATTTCTGCCGCAAACATTTGTTCGGCACTTTCCAATTCATTCCTGACTTCTAACACAAGCGATTATTCAGCTCTTCCTAATCCGTACCCACTCCGTGCCCACTCCGTGCCCACTCCTTGCCGATTTCTTGCCCACTCCTTCCCCACTCCTTCCACATTCCTTCCTAACTTCTAATGCGGACATTTGTGCGGCATTTCTTGTTCCTTGCCGATTTGCCAAGCAAACATTTGTTTGCCTCTTCCTAATTCCTTGTGGGAACATTTATCGGCACTTCTTGACTCCGTCCCCACTTCGTCCCCATTCCTTGCTGATTCCTTCCTAACATCTATCGTGAACGTTTGTTCGGCGTTCTCAATTCCATGCAGTAATCTAACGCGAACATTTGTGCGACATTTCTTGTTCCTTGCCGATTTGTCGTGCGAACGTTTGTTTGTCTCTTCCTGATTCCTTGCCGATTCCTTCCTGAATTCTAACACAAGCGATTGTTCAGCTCTTCCTAATCCGTACCCACTCCGTGCCCACTCCTTGCCGATTTCTTGCCGATTTCTTGCCCACTCCTTCCCCACTCCTTCCACATTCCTTCCACATTCCTTCCTAACTTCTAATGCGGACATTTGTGCGGCATTTCTTGTTCCTTGCCGATTTGCCAAGCAAACATTTGTTTGGCTTATCTTGATTCTGTCCCCACTACGTCCCCACTCCTTACCGATTCCCCAAGCGAACTTCGTTCGGCGCTT
>CAZAWG010000050.1:6498-7988 GCA_964488785.1 uncultured Oscillospiraceae bacterium
CGAACATATGTTTGCCTATCCTGATTCCGCCCCCACTACGTCCCCACTCCTTACCGATTCCCCAAGCGAACTTCGTTCGGCGCTTCTCAATTCCTTGCCGACCTCTGAAGCGAACATATGTTTGCCTATCCTGATTCCGCCCCCACTACGTCCCCACTCCTTACCCATTCCTTGCCCATTTTTCCCATTCCTTCTTGATTTCTGCCGCGAACTTTGTTCGTTTCTTCCTAATCCGTCCCCACTCCGTACGCATTCCTTGCCGGTTTGCCGTGCGAACATTTGTTTAGCTATCCTGATTCGTCCCCACTCCGTCCCCACTCCGTCCCCACTTCGTCCCCGTTTCTTCCCCATTTCTTCCCCATTTCATCCATCAGTCAGGCTTTCTGCAAAGAGCATTCTCCCGGCAAAAAAGGGCGAACCCACAACAGGTTCGCCCTTTTCGACTTTATGAACAGCGTTTATTAAAGCAGGATTTTGCCGTAGACGCGGTACTGTCTCCCAACACCTCCGAGGCATTACAGGTATCGATCCCCCCGGCAAGACCGCCGGAGATGGCACCATTCATGACCGGCGGATAGAATTCACAGGTTGGGAAGCTCATGCTATTGAACACCGAGCAAGGGTCGGTTTCAGACAAGACGTTACTGTTCTTATCCGGGATGCAATAATCGGCGGCATTGATGAGAAGCGACACCGGGCGCTGCATACGAAGCATAGAGAACAATCCCAAGGAAGCATATAAGCATTTGAGTCCATGCTCCTCACATGGGCAAACGCCGCAGAAATTACACACGCTTTCGGGTATCTGCTCCGGGCTACAGCAGCAAACGCCGCACCGACAGGACCGATCAACCAATTTTACGGCAAGGCAGATCGGCGTAGCGACCTCCAGCACGACCTTCGGCATATTGGTGCTATAGGACACGGGAGCGCCGCCCGGCATGGGAGAATTACAGAAATCGGAGGTGAATATACCGACATTTCCTTCACTACCGAACATGATGACCTGCTTATCATACACCGCGATACCGCAGAATTCCTGATTGGGTGCATACGGGATGGTTGCCTCAAAGCAGAGCCGGAAGTAGAAGCGGATATCCACGGCGTAATAGCCCCGGTTGAATGCCACGACGCTAACGGCTATGTTTGCCCAGACCACGTCCGCGCATTTACATCTGAGGCTTGTAGCGTGGTCGATGGTGGACTGGCCATTCTGATCGACGAACACGCGGATATCCTCGATACAATCCTTATCTCTTGCGGAGTCATATATTTTATCGACGTTGATACAGGTCGATTTATCCGTTGTGGTCCCCGCATTGCCCAGGCCGAAGCAGCCACAGGGCGAGGAAGTGCTTTTTTCAGACATTTTACAGACCTCCTACTGGATTTAAAAGCAAAACGAGGGCTTTGCTTTTGTTGTAGTGTATGCCGAGGGTGGGGGTTTGGTGATAAAGAAAACGTGTGGCGGGACCACACGTTTTCTTTAT
>CAZAWG010000051.1:0-7938 GCA_964488785.1 uncultured Oscillospiraceae bacterium
TTCTATGACCGCCATAAGGTGTTCCCAAATCTTGGCTTTGATACCTTCACCTCCATTGAAAATATGCAGAATATCCGCCGTAACGAGCGGGGCTGGGCAAAGGATGCCATGCTGGTGGAGGAGATAAGCGGTGTGCTTGCTTCCACCCCGGGTCAGCCGGACGTGGTGTATGCCATTTCCGTTCAAGGGCATGGAAAATACCCGTCAAGTGCCGAGGAATATGCCGCTATCTATAACGATACCCATCCGGCGCATATCCGTGTGACCGGCAATGAAGCTGACCCGGAAAAGCCGGGCGTGGATTATTGGATTAACCAGATACACGACATGGATGCGTTTCTTGGCTCACTCATCGGCGCATTTGCCGAAAGCGATGAGCCGACCGTAATCATTATGTATGGGGACCATCTGCCCTCGTTTACACTGGATAACTGGAAATTGAAGGACGGTGACCTGTATCAAACGCACTATGTGATCTGGTCGAATATTGCGCTTCCGGAGAAGAATGCACCGGATATGCATTCGTTTGAACTGTCGGCGTACATCATGCATATGTTCGACTTTGATAACGGCTATATCAACCGTCTGCATCAGCGCTATTTGGGTACAGATACGGACTATTCCGAGGAGCTGCACCTGCTTATGTACGATCTGTTATACGGCGGAAAGAAGATCTTTGGCGGCGCGGATAAATATCTGCCTACGAACATCCGGTATGGCTATCGTCCGATCCTCTTAAAAAGCGTGTCCAACATCGGCAATAACATCTTTGTCTATGGCGAGAATTTCAACGAATACAGCCATATCTACATCAACGGAAGCAAAAAGCAGACCTCGTATATCAGTGATAACTGCCTGTCGGTCGGAAATGTCCGTCTTTCGCACGGCGACCGTATTAAGGTGGTACAGGTCACGTCCGACCTTGTGGAGGTCGGCGAAAGTGATGTGCTTACCGTTGGAAATGCGGATTGACGGGAATGAGAATGAGAATGTATTTGGATTTGTCGCGTCAAGTGTTGCATATTGCGTAAAATCTAACCGGAATATCGTTTCAAGGGGGGCATTTGTAAGCCAAAAGCATGGCGAGCAAATGCCCCTTGTGCCATAATGGCGCTAAGAGAACCGGAGACTGTGATATACGGTGGAAGAAAACGGAAAGTGAGCAGATTTTATGTTGACACCGTTCTTTTTTTATGGTATACTACCCCTGTAAACGGCAGTATGGGAGAAAGCCTTACTGCAAAAAAGCGTGAAGAGAGGAAGAAACCATGAAGATCACCAAACAACAGCTCATCGATCCGCCTAAAAAATATCGTTCCCTCCCGTTCTGGTCATGGAATGCCAAATTGGATACAGCTGAGACTGCCCGTCAGGTCGCTGAAATGGATGAAAACGGCATTGGCGGCTATTTTATGCACGCCCGCGGTGGACTTAAGACCGAATACATGAGCGAGGAATGGATGGATAACATCCGTACCGCCGTGCGCGACGGCAAAAAGCGTGGCATGGCACCCTGGGGCTATGATGAAAACGGCTGGCCGAGCGGCTTCGGGTCGGGCGCGGTCAATGGCCTTGGCGTGAAATACCAGCAGAAATACCTGCATATGGATATCACCGACAGCCCGGTCGAGGATGATGTGACCGTTGGCAATGTGCCGACCGCCGATGGCAAAAACCGCCACTTTTATTTTTCGCTCAACCGCTTCTATGTGGATACCATGGATGCCGAGGTGACGGATGCTTTTATCGCTTCTACGCATGAAAAATATAAAGAGGCTCTGGGCGAGGAATTTGCCGATATGGCGGGCTTCTTCACGGACGAACCGCAGATGTCGCGCAAATATAAGGGCATTCCCTGGTCGCTCATTCTGCCGCGCGAATATAAAAAGGCGTATGGCGAGGAACTGTTACCCGTGTTACATCACCTGTTTGAGACAACCGAGGAAGCTTATCGCACGCGCTATCGCTATTGGCATTTAGTCACGCGCCTGTTCAGCGAAAACTTTATGGGTCGCATTTACGACTGGTGCAACAAAAACGGCACACGCCTGACCGGTCACATGGTCTGCGAGGAGACGTTTGCTTCCCAGCTCGACTGCAACGGCTCGTGTATGCCCAACTATATGTATCTGCACATTCCCGGTGTGGATAAGCTTGGCCGTGGCGTAGACCGCGCTCTGCTTGTTCCGCAGGTCACATCGGTTGCCGCACAGACCGGTAAAAAGCAGATCTTGACCGAATCGTTCGCTATGTGCGGCTGGGATGTCACCTTTGAGGAGCTGAAATGGATCCTCGAATGGCAGATGGTCAAGGGCGTGAATCTGCTCTGCCAGCATTTGGAGGGCTATTCGTTGGGCGGACTGCGTAAGCGCGATTACCCTGCCGGACACTTCTTCCAGAACCCCTGGTGGAAGGATTATAAGAAATTTATGGATTTTGCAGCGCGTATGGGAATGCTGCTTGCCGAGGGCGAGGTGCGCTGTGAGGTGTTGGTGCTTCACACCATCGGCACGGCTTGGATGTACCGTTCGGATGACCACAACTGGCAGCAGGAGGTCAACGACCGCTATTGCAGCGCTCTGATGAATACCCTTGCATGGCTCGATAAAAACCAGGTGCTCAACCATCTGGGTGATGAAACGGTCATGGAAAAGCTTGGTTCGGTGGATGGAAGCGAGCTTGTGGTCGGCGAAATGCGCTATAAGACGGTCATCGTGCCGCCGTGCTCTGTCATTAGCTCACATACGCTTGCACTTTTGCAGAAATTCAAGGCACAGGGTGGTAATCTCATTTTTGTCGGCGAGATCCCGGCGTATGTGGATGGCGAAAAGAGCGACGCCGTTGCAAAGCTTGCTGAAAAGCATATCGATAAGGTGGAAGATGTGTGCGCGTTGCTTCCCCAAAGCGCCCACTTCATTCGTCTGGCACACGCCGATGGTTCGCTGTGCGACGTGCAGTATATCGAACGCAAATTCGATGATTTCACCATGTATTATTTTGTCAATACCTATTCCGGCAAGGAACGCGCCCGTCTAACGCTTCCCGGAAAGAGCATCGAACGTTTTGATTATGACAGCGGTGAAACCGTTCCGTATCCCTTTGAAAAGACCGATGAGGGACTTTCTCTTTCGTTGGAGTTAGAGCCAAAGGGCTCGCTCGTACTCTTTGCCTATAACGACGACCGCGCACAAAGCGCCCCGGCTGCTGCCATCGCTCTTGCTCCCATAAAGGAAGCACTGTATGGAGTATGGGATATCACGTCACGTGAGCCCAATGCGCTGACATTGGATTTCTGCGATGTCTGGTTTGACGGACAAAAGGCACATGAGCATATGCCGGTTCTCGATATCCAGGAAATTGCCAATGCCTTTGAGCGCAAGGTCCATGTGCGCATGGATTTCAAGGTCAAGAGCGAATTTGATGTGCCGGGTGCATTGTATCTTGTGGTGGAGGAGCCGGAGCAGTATATGCTCACCATCAACGGAAAGCCGGTCGAAAAGAAGGCTTGCGGCTATTTCCGCGACCCGGCGTTTGTCAAGCTCGACATTTCCGGCTGCATTGTCCGCGGAGAGAACAGCATTACCTTAGAAACGGATTTCGTTCAGCCGCAGCATATTTATGACACCATCAAGGAATGCTATGAATTCGAGGCCATGCGCAACAAATTGTGGTATGACCGCGAGATCGAGGCTGTGTATCTGCTCGGCGATTTCTGCGTCTCGTCGGATACACCCTATCGTCCCTCTTCCAACCATAGCTATGTCACGGACGGTGATTTCACACTCGTTCCGGAGACCGGCAAGGTGACCGACGGCAATATCGCCCTTCAGGGCTATCCGTTCTATACCGGCAAAATGACGCTTGAAAAGACGATCACGCTGTCCGAAAAGGAAATCGAGAACCGTGTGATCGAGCTTGAGCGCATGGGCGCGGTGTTGACAAAGCTGACGGTCAACGGAAAGCTGCTTTCGCCGCTCATGCGTGCGCCATATCGCTTCGACCTTTCGGGACTTCTCCATGCCGGTGAGAACACGCTGTCGTTTGAGCTGACCAATAACTTCCGTAACCTCTTAGGACCGCTTCATTTGGGCGGTGAATCCTATTCCATTGCACCGGGTTCGTTCCACCATGTATCTAAGATCTTCGGAAGTGCCGGCTGGACGGATGCCTATGCCTTCTTAGAGTATGGTCTGTTTTTCAAATAAACAATACCCGTTCGAGTAAGAACGTGCATGAGCTATGGGACAGCAGAGAAATATCTCTGCTGTCCTTTTTTCTAAAATTCCAAAGACTTCCGAAAATCTTTCAAAAATGTCTTGCCAAAATGCGTTATAGCGTGTATAATATAGGTAGAGTCAGTATAAAGGGAGTTTTTTCGGTTATGAATGATATAGCAATCGATCTGGGAACAGCGACCGTGCTTGTGTATGTCAAGGGCAAGGGCGTTGTGTTCGAGGAGCCATCGGTCGTAGCGGTGGATAAAGCAAGCGGTAAGGTGCTAAAGGTCGGTAAGGAAGCGGAATTGATGTTGGGACGAACCCCCGGCAATATCCTTGCCATCAAGCCGCTTCGAGAGGGTGTTATCTCACAGTATGACGTCACCTTGAAATTACTTAAATATTTTATCCGCAAGGCGACCGGCCCTACCATTTTCAAGCCGCGCGTGATGGTGTGTGTGCCCAGCGGCATTACCGAGGTGGAGGAACGTGCCGTGTATGATGCGACCATCGCCGCCGGTGCAAAGAAAACCTATCTCATCGAGGAACCCATCGCCGCCGCGATCGGTGCCGGGATCGATATCTCTAAGCCTGAAGGACATATGATCGTGGATATAGGCGGAGGAACGACCGATATCGCCGTCATTTCGCTTGGCTCCATCGTGGCGTCCGATTCTCTGCGGCTTGCAGGCGATAAGATCGATGAAGCCATCATCAAATATATCCGTCGCAAATACGATGTACTCATCGGCGAGGTAACGGCCGGTGAGATCAAGAAGAAGATCGGCAGTGCCTGGCCGTTTGAATCGGAATATGTGATGAACGTCAAGGGACGTTGCCTAAAAGAGGGACTTCCTAAAATGGTGACGATCTCCTCGGAAGAGGTTCGAGAGGCGGTGCTACCGGTGGCAAGAGCCATCGCAGACGGCGTGTGCCATGTGTTGGAGCGCACACCGCCGGAGTTGGTAGCGGATATCTCGACCGGCGGCATTATTCTCACCGGTGGCGGTAGCCTGATCTACGGTATGGACAGGCTCATCGAGCACGCTTGCGGGATCAAAACGTATCTTGCGGAAAATCCGACGACCTGCGTGGTCATCGGAACCGGTCGATCGCTTGACAATATGCAAGTGCTGCCGGAGGGGATCATCAATATTTCCAGACAACGGCAGGAACGGCTGTAAAAACGGAAAGAATATGGGAGCTGTAAAAATTTCAGGTTTTTACAGCTCCCTTTTTGCCTATATTAATGAAAAAGAAAAAGAAAGGTGATAAAATGCGTCAGTTGACCGAAAACGAATGGAACACATTCGAACGTTATTTATATGAGGAAGAAAAAAGTGCGCATACCATAGGAAAATACAAACACGATGTCCACGCCTTCAGCCGGTATGCGAGAGGGAAAAGCCTGACAAAGGAGTTGGTTTTGACCTATAAGTGGGAGCTGACATTCGCTATACCCTGGACGGTTCGCTCCCCACCAAGCGCTCGAGCCTGTATATCGCCGGCGCCGAGCTTATCTTAAAGAACGGTGAGACACTGCGTGCCATTGCCGTGCGCGGTGACGCGGTCAGTGAAGTATCCGAATGGGTCTGCCGTGCCGATACGGAAGAGCATGAGAAAGAAGAAAAAGACCCATCCGATGATAAGCCGTCCGGCACAGGCAGCACGGGCGGAACGACCGGTGTGGGTGGCGAGCATTCGCTCGTAAAGGATATGTTAGAAGCCGAGGAACACATTGCCTATGGGCCGGCTACCCGGATGGGACCTTCTTGCCCGGCAATAATATGACTCGCGCCGAAGCCGTGACCATGTTTGTACGCTTATTGCGCAAGGACGTTGTTGTTCCGGATGTAAGCAGTATCTCCTACACCGATGTGACAGGGGACTGGTATACGGAAAACGTCAAGATCATGAGCGCTTTAGGCATTGTAAATGGTTATGAGGACGGTTCCTTCAAGCCGAATCAGACCATTTTCCGCGCCGAGGCAGTCACCGTCATCAACCGAATGCTTGCACGCTGTGCCGATGAAGCGTATGTCAATACACATAAAGAGGCATTGAACGTCTTTATCGATGTATCACCGGCGCATTGGGCATATTACAGCATTATGGAAGTGGCCAATGCACATACCTACACAGTAAGTAACGACAAAGAAAACTGGAAATAATATTCAGGGGGAATACGCTATGAAGAAAATCAGAAAGAACCTCATCGTGGCTGCTCTTGCCGCCGCAATGCTCGTAAGCAGTGCTGCAACAAATGTCAGCGCCCTGTCTTATGGTGAGGAGTGGACTTCTTATTATAAGGAAGCCCCGGTGGAATATTCAGACGTGGATGAGGACTATTGGGCATATAATGCGATTATGCGTACATCCGACAAAAACTGGGCTTGTCTCCGGCTATCCGGATGGAACCATCCGTGCCCAGGATCCGCTGACCCGCGCTGAATTTGCAACGCTCTTATTGCGCGGTACCAAGCATGGCTTCCACGATGTGTATGAAGCAAGGATCGAAAGCGTGGAGGTGTTCCCAAAATCGCCTGTTGAGCTTGCAATTGGCGAAAGCTTTACCATCACCGCAAAGGCTACCTATACCGATGGCACGGTGCGCGACTATGCTGCCTTTGATGCCTATGACGACAGCGTAAATGGCGTTATTTCGTTGCAAAACGATACCGTTACCGGTCTTAAGGAGGGCACGGCAACCATCCGCTTTAACAGCGAATATCTGAAAAAGGCTGCTATGACCGTCAAGGTGACAAAGCCTACCGATGGCTTGAAGTTAAAGATCACGGAGTACCCGGAAGAAACCGAGGATAGTCGCGCTGAAATACACGGTCTTGTAGAGGATCAGGCACCGGAGCGCGTGGATCTGACCTGCGGCTCGCGTGATATCTTAGTAGATCCGGATGGCAGCTTTACCACGCTTGTATCGCTAAAGCCGGGCGAAAATGAGTTTACCTTTACGGCAGTGAACCAATATGGCGTGACGGCAGAAAAAAGCATTACCATTGTGCGCTTGTCTGCACCGAGTATCTATATTTCAAACTATCCCGAACGTACCCAGGAGCCATCTGCCACGGTGGAAGGGGTCGTTTCGGACAGTGACCTTGAAACGGTTCGTCTGACCTGCAACGGTAAAGAGATATCTTTTGAACAGGATGGAAGCTTTACTGTGGATGTGACGTTAAATACCATTGGCTTTAATCCCTTCACCTTTGAGGCGGTCAATCGCTATGAAAAAAGTGCTGCTCAGAGCATTGAGATCGAACGATATGAACGAAGCATTGCGAAATGTGACGAGGATGACGAGGATGACGACGATGACGAGGGAGAAGAGGATGAGTCGATCGACGAAGTCGTTGAGGTGCCGGATGCAGACGTCAAGGTCAAAGGAAAGGTCGAATTGGCTTTTGTGATCGATACGACCGGTTCTATGGAAGACGAGATCGGAAACGTCAAGACCAATATTGCCGCTTTTTCCCGTCATCTTGAAGAAAAAGGCGTCGATCTGAAGATGACCATTGTTGAATACCGTGATATTACCTATGACGGCAAGGATTCCACAAGAGTGCTTTCCTTTGGCGATAGTCCTTGGCATACGACAGCGGAGTCGTTGGCAGAAACGCTTGGAAAAATCGTGGTAAACGGCGGAGGAGACGAGAACGAAACGGCATTAGATGGCTTCGGAAGGATCCTCAATAACCGGTATATGGAG